>CAMJRQ010000044.1 GCA_946408305.1 uncultured Prevotellaceae bacterium | reverse complement strand
AAACCAATACGACATGAACAAGATTTTACACCGAATCGGAGCCATGCTGATGCTATCGCTCGTCGGCATGCCTCTCTGGGCTCTCACTGAGCAGGACGGAGTCTACCAGATTGCCACAGCGGCCGACCTTGTGGAGTTTGCCGGAATCGTCAACGACGGAGCCACCACGGCCAATGCCGTACTGACGGCCGACATCAGCTACACCGAGAACCTGACGCCCATCGGCACCGGCGGATATGACGGCACCTTCGACGGCCAGGGCCACACCATCACCCTCGAGGCCGACTTCACCGAAACCTCGACCGAGCACGTAGCCCTCTTCTATCAGCTCAATCCGGGAGGCGTCATCAAGAACCTGAACGTCACTGGCACGCTGAAGAGCGCCGGAAAGTATCTCTCCGGAATCGTGGCACGTCTGGCTGGCGGCACGGTGAGCCACTGCGTCAGCACCCTCACGCTCTACACCACCATGAGCGGCGACTGCACCAACGGTGGCATCACGGGCCACACGGTGACGAACAACGGTTCCGTCATCGAGTATTGCGTGGTAGGCGGCGCCTTCCAGGGCGAGTTTGCCACCAACTGGGGCGGCTTCGTAGGCTGGGCCGACAAGACTGTGACCATCGACAACTGCATCTTCGTGGCCGACGTGAGCGGCTCACAGAACAGCGAGCAGACGTGGGCCCGCAACTCGGGCTCCGCCACCGTCACAAACAGCATTTATCTGAACGTGCTGGGCAGCGCCGTAGGCGGCACCCAGGTCACCGAGGAGCAGATGAGCAGCGGCGAGGCGTGCTACATACTGAACGGACGCTCGAGCACCAATCCCCGCTGGTTCCAGAACATTGGCTCCGACCCGATGCCCGTGCCCGACAGCACCCACGGAACCGTCTATCTGAACGGACGCCTCCATTGCGATGGGACGGCCTACGAGGGAGTGGGAACCTATTCGAACAGCAACTCCGGTTCCCAGAAGGACGACCACGAGATTGTCGACGGCGTCTGCTCCTATTGCCATACGCCCGAACCCTCCTACATGACAGCTGACGCCGACGGATACTACAGCATCGCCACACCCGCACAGCTCGTCTGGTTTGCCTCGATGGTGAACATCGGAAACACCGCCCTGAACGCACGGCTGACGGCTCCCATCGACCTCTCCGAGGCCAACTGGACTCCCATCGGCAACACCGTCTATAAGTACGCCGGTGTGTTCGACGGCCAGCTCTATCCCGTCACCAACATCAACGGCATGTTCTTCGGAACCGTGGCCGGTGCCCAGATCAACGGCATTGCCATCGAGAGCGGCGAGGTGACCCAGAACGTCGGTGCCGACCACACGGGCTCCATCATCGGCCACAGTTCGGACAAGAACACCCAGCTGACCAACAGCTACAGCAAGGCCTACGTCAGAGGCGGCAATGGCGACCTGGGCGGCATCGCGGGCAAGTATGTGGGCTCGATGAAGAATGTGCTCTTCGCCGGAGGTTTCGACGCAGCCCTCTCCACATGGTCCATGGGCGGCATGGCCGGTTCTACCAACAGCGACGGCACCAGCTCGTTCACCAACTGCATCACCGTGGCCGAATGGCCCGACGGACTCGACGCCGGATACGGCGCTCGCGGCGGCATCGTGGGATGGTGCCACACCAACACGTCCACCAACTGTTACGTCATCTCCGACACCTTCACCAAACTGCTGGGCGACGGAACCGGTTCAGTCGTCAACTGCTCCTTCAAGTCAGCCGAGGAATTTGCCGACGGCACTGTGGCTTGGGCGCTCAACGGAGAGAGCTTCGCCGACGTTACCTGGTATCAGACGCTCGGCACCGACGAGGCCGACCCCTATCCCGTGCTCCTCGCCAGCCACGAGATTGTCTATCCTACCACCACGGGCTTTGCCAGTGCCGGTGCCTCTAATTTCGACGAGATGCGCACCAGCCTCATCCAGCGCGAGGAGGCTTATTGCGAGGCTGCCGTGGCCTATGCCCAGACGAAGGCCGACTATCTGGCAGCGCTCCAGGAACTGAAAGCCATTACCGACCGCGACGCGTTCATCGTAGCCTTCGAAGCCCTCAAGCCCCAGCGTGCAGCCCTCGAAGCCAGCGAGAAGAACTATGCCGACTTCATCGCCTTCGTCGACGACATCAGCAAGAAGGCACAGGAAAGCACCATCGGCGGCCCCGCCATGGAGGACCTCATCTTCTATCTGACCAGCGAATGGGAACCCGACGAGGACTATCCCAACGGCTCCTACTCCTACATCCTCGCCAATATGCTGCTCAACGAGGAGCAACTCGAGGCCGAGAAAGTCTTCGTGGACGCCCTCTGGCAGACAGCCCAGCGCGAGGGATACATCGCCGGCGACGAGATTACTGACCTGCTCGTCAATGCCAACCTCGCCAACAAGTTCAACGGTTGGGAATACACCCGCGAAGGCTCCATCTTCACCACCGGCGGTGTGCCCGAGGTGATGCCCACGGCCGAGTCGTGGAATGCCACTTTCGACCTTCATCAGACCCTCACCGGCCTCTCCGACGGATACTACAAGCTGCAGGTCAATGCCGCCTTCCGCCCGGCCGACGATATCTATAGCAAGAACTATGCCGCATGGATTTACCTCAACCAGGACGAGACCTACGTGGCTGCCGAGGCCGACGATGTGGTGACCGAGGCAAATGCCATCGACCTGGAGAACTGCTACATCAACGGCGGCACGGTGCAGGACGAGAACGGCCACATCGGTGCCTACGACTACAAGTTCGAGGACCTCGACAACGAAATCTTCGGCTACGTCCCCTATGGCCCCCTGAGTTGCTCCTATGCCTTCCATGGCGGACGCTACGTGAACACCATCGTGGCCAAGGTCACCGATGGCGAGCTCACCGTCGGCCTGAAGCTGCCCGGCACCGGTTGTGCCAACGACTGGATGGGCTTCGGCAACTTCCGCCTCTTCTATCTGGGCGATGCCGATTCCGAACTCACCAAGGCTTCCTACGACGAGACACTCGCCGGCATGGTGGCCCGCGCCAATGCCATCCTGGCCTATACGGGTTCCGCCGGAAGCGACTTCAAGGCCAAGCCTGAATTTGCTGCCACCCTGCGCAGCGAGCTCCAGGCCGAGATAGCCGACGTGGCCGCTGCCACCACCACGGCCCAGAAGGAGGCTCTCGCAGCACGCTTCACGCAGACCTTCCGCGACATCTATGACTGCAAGCAGGCCTACGTGGCCTACTTCGACCGTGCGCAGAACCTCTCGAACACGGCCTTTGCCCTGGGCAACGACGACGACCCCGAATTCGTGCAGATGCTGGTTGACTACATGACGCTGCTCGACGAGGTGATCGGCCCGAAGTGGATCAGCGGAGCCTATTCCAAGGCGGAGGCCGAGGAGATGGCCGAGATGAAGGCCACGGCCCTCTATCAGTACATCCAGTCCAACACCCCGGACTACGTCGACGGCAAGTATCAGATTGCCTCGGCCAAAGACCTCCAGTGGCTGGCACGCATGGTCAACAGCGGCAACGCCGACCTCTCGGCCCAGCTCGTGGCGCCCATCGACCTCGCCGAGGTGGAGTGGACACCCATCGGCACGCCCGAATCGCCCTTCACCGGTACGTTCGACGGACAGCTGCAGCCCATCTCGAACATCTCGAACATGCTCTTCGGCACCACTCGCGGCGCCACCATTACGGGCGTAGCACTCGTCAGCGGCAGCATCACCCTGGCCGACAAGACGTATGCCGAGCACAGCGGAACCATCATCGGACACGCCACCACCGGTGCGCCCACCACGCTCACCCACAGCTACAGCCTGGTCAACCTGACCAGCACGACGAATGCCGACGCAGGCGGACTGGCCGGCAAGTTCTACGGAACCATCGAGAACTGCTTCTACTCCGGAGCCATCGACGGTGCCAACACCGTGGGCGGACTCATCGGTAGCTCCTCCGAGGCTGCCACACCGGCCAATCTCACCAACTGCTTCTCCTACGTCACCCAGTTCTCCGGCTCGGGCTGGTATAAGGACGGGCTCGTCGGCTGGCACCACAGCAACGGCTCGATGACCAACTGCTTCGCCATCGCAGGCGTGGGTTCCTTCGGTTCCAACTTCAACAGCCCCACCACCAACACGCGGGCCATCACCAAGGAGGAGTTCGCCTCGGGCCAGATAGCCTTCGAGATGGGCAGCCCCGTATGGTTCCAGACGCTGGGCGAGGACCCCTATCCCGTGCTCGACGCTACCCACCTCGTGGTGCTGAAGACCGACGATGGCACCTTCTATAACGACCCGACAGGCATCGAGTCAATTAACAATTCAAAGTTTAAGATTCAAAATGCCGGCGTCATCTACGACCTCTCGGGCCGTCGCGTGGAGAAACCCACGAAGGGTCTCTACATCATCAATGGCCGAAAGGTGATGGTGAGGTAACCTCCCCAAACCCCTCCGATGGAGGGGGACAAACCTATTTCGAAGGCTCGTCGGCTCTGGCTGGCGAGCCTTCTTTTTCGTGCTGCCCGTCCTGACGACCAAATCGGTGCTTTTACACGACCGTTACACCGTGATGTAATCGTTTTACACCGTGGTGTAATCGTTTTACCGCACGGTGTAAAACGTGTGCAATGCCACCCCTTTTCCCCCCCCCCCGCGCTGCCATATCCTCATAAATGAGGATTGCAGGAATCGGCCCTTCTGAGTAATTTTGCAGGCGAAAAAGAAAAATAACGGTATATATAATATTAAGGTATAAGAAAGATGAAACGACTTTTCATGCTCGCCCTCGTGGGCGTCGCCCTGCCCCTCGCTGCCGAGGAGATGGCCGACACCGTCGATATGAAGGAACTCACCGTGGTGGCCACCAAGGAGACCAGTCCCTATCGCCGCCAGGCGCTTGCCGTGACCACGCTGGGGGCCCAGACGCTGTCGAACCAGCAGGTCTTCTCGGTCAAGGGCCTCAGCCATTTGGTGCCCAACTTCTTCATGCCCGACTACGGCTCGCGCCTCACCAGCGCCATGTATATCCGCGGCGTGGGCAGCCGCATCAACACCCCCGCCGTGGGCCTCTACGTCGACGACGTGCCCTGGCTCGACAAGTCGGGCTTCGACTTCGACCTGGGCGACATCGAGCGCATCGACGTGCTGCGCGGCCCCCAAGGCACCCTCTACGGACGCAACACGCTGGGCGGACTCGTCAAGGTCTATTCCCGCTCGCCCCTCTCCTACGAGGGCACCGACATCCATCTGGGCTATGCCACGGCCGACAACAACCGCCGCGCCTCCGTCACCCACTACCACCATCCCACCGAGCAGTTCGCCTTCTCGGCCAGCGGATATTACGAGGGCTCCGACGGATTCTTCCGCAACAGCCTGCTGGACCACAAGGTCGATGATTCGCAGCTGGGAGGCGGGCGCCTGCGCGGCATCTGGCTGGCCAACGACCGCCTCTCCTTCGACGCTACGGCCCGCTATGAATACGTCCGCCAAGGGGCCTATCCCTATTTCTACGACGGACAGCTGGCCACCGACGAGGGTGAACCCGCCGCCGACCCCAATGCCGACTGGCGCGGACGCATTGCCAGCAACCGCGACGGCTCTTATCGCCGCAGCCTCCTCAACGTGGGACTCAACACCGAATACCGCATGAAGCGCTTCACGCTGAACAGCGTCACGGCCTATCAGCACCTGCGCGACCGCATGTTCATGGACCAGGACTTCCTGCCCCAGGACATCTACACCTTAGCGCAGCGCCAACGCATCCACACCATCCAGGAGGAGCTCACCCTGAAGGGCAGCATCACCCCTTGGTGGAAAGGCATCATCGGGGCCAACGTCATCTATCAGATGCTCCGCACGAAGGCTCCCGTCACCTTCCAGGCTGAGGGTGTCGACTGGCTCTCGCAGACCATCAACGGCCATCTGCCCGACCTCACCTCGGCCGGCATGGGCCCCATGAGCGTCACCCTGAAGAACTCTGAGCTGGCCGTCGGCGGCACGTTCGACACGCCCGTGCTCAACACCTCGCTCTTCTTCCAGAGCGATATGGAACTGGCCCCGCGCCTCACACTCACCCTGGGCACACGCCTCGACTATGAGCACAACCACATGGACTACGACGCGCCCGGCCAGGTCAACTTCGACTTCCTCCTCGACAGCTCCAACCCGCGCAACCGCATCGCCCTGCCCGGACTCTCGGCCCAGCCCTTCTTCCACGGCTCCGTCAGCGACAACCATCTGAACCTGCTCCCCCGCGCCGCCCTGCGCTTCGACTTCGACCGCCACTGCAATGTCTATGGCTCTATCAGCCGCGGAATGCGCAGCGGAGGATACAACATACAGATGTTCTCCGATCTGCTCCAGACCGAGATGCAGGCCCAGATGATGCGCGCCATCGAGACGGGCTCCGAGCAATATCTGCAGCAGCTCTTTGCCAACGTGCCTGCCGGCATTCCCGGCTTCGACCCTCAGGCCCACATTCAGATGATTATGGGCCGCATCCGCGACAACATGCCCATTCCGCCCACGCCCGACGCCGGACGCACGGCCACCTATCTGCCCGAGTTCAACTGGAACTACGAGCTGGGCACGCACCTCGCCACCCGCGACCGTCGCCTCCAGGCCGATGCCTCGCTCTTCCTCATCGAGACACGCAACCAGCAGATAGCCCGCTTCTCCGAGAACGGCTTCGGCCGGCAGATGGTCAACGCCGGTTCTAGCCGTAGCATGGGAGCCGAACTCGCGGCCCGCTGGAATCCCAACCGCCACCTCTCCTTTGCCGCCAACTATGGCTACACCCACGCCGAGTTCCGCCGCTACGACGACGGCAGCGGCCGAGACTTTTCGGGCAACGCTGTGCCCTTCGTGCCGCGCCACACCGTCGGTGCCGACGCTGCCTACACCTTCTTCTTCCAGAACGACCGCGTGCGCAGCCTACAGCTTGGTGCCACATACAGCGGTGCCGGTCAGATTCACTGGACCGAGGCCAACCAGGCCCGCCAGGACTACTACAACCTGCTTGGTGCCCGCGCCGTGCTCCAGCTGAGCCGCATCCAGCTCCAGCTCTGGGGCCGCAACCTCACGCAGACCCACTACCGCACCTTCTACTTCGAGTCCATGGGCCGCGGCTTTTTCCAGAAGGGCCGCCCCCTGCAGGTCGGCGTAGACGTGCGCGTGCATCTCTGAAGGCCCTCGTCGGTCGATAGAGATTACAAGTGCCGCTGTAGATTCTTCGCTACGCCTATTTACATTCATAATGGCCGATAGGGAATAAACTCCCCTCCCCACGCTTGGGGAGGGGCAGGGGTGGGGTAAGCAAGAGGCCAATAGATCCTTCGCCCTGAAAGGGTGTTAAGCCTACAGCCCAGGGCAACACCCTGGGTAACGCCGCCTCTACGGAATAGTCGCCCTATAGGGGCAAAAGCCTATGCCCCTGTATCTGCTTTTGTCCCTTCAGGACGAATTGTAGCCTGTTCCGGTGTGACGTTACCAATAAAAAGTTCCGCTCCTTCCCACCTGTTTCATCTTTTTTTCGTCATTTTTTTTCTTTTTTCTTCAAAAAATATTTGGTGCTTGTTGGAAAATAAGCTAAATTTGCCGAGAGAATTGTAAAGAATAGACATAAATGAACAATAATAACCTTTAAATTTATAACATTATGAAAAGAAAACTATTCCTTTTGGCTGCTCTCTTCGTGGCTGGTCTGGCAAAGGCTGACGACGGTTTTACCGTGGCTGACGTGACCATCGGTCAAGGTAAGACAGCTCAGGTTGTAATCGTGCTGAATGCAACGGCCGAATACAAGAACTTCCAGTTCGACCTCTCTATCCCCGAGGGTATTTCGCCTGTACTGGTAGATGGCGTTCCCTCATATGATAAAGGAGAGGCTTTTACAGGAAAGACCGTAATGGCCGATGGAAGTAGTGTGATTTCTTCCGGAGCCCGCTATCTTTGCAATTTGCGTTCCAGCCCTGAATTGCCTAATCCCTTCCCCACGGGAACACA
>CAMJRQ010000043.1 GCA_946408305.1 uncultured Prevotellaceae bacterium | reverse complement strand
TCGACCGAGTCGGTGAAACCTTCGCCGCGCTTCTGCTGGAACGAGACGAAGTCGATCATCATGTTCGTCTCGAAGTTGCACACGGTGATGCAAATCTCTTTCTTCATGATGATGCCCAGGGGGATGGTGGTGTAGGGTGTGCGGGAGCGCACTTCCTTTACATAGGGAATACGCAGGATGATGAGCACCCACCCGTTGTCGTATTCGTAGCGGGCGCGCTCGTCGGTATCGGCAATGTCGTTCAAGAAGTAGTCGGGAATGCCCAGTGTCTGTTCCAGGAAGTCGGAATCGTCCTGTGTGGGGCATGTCACCTGAACCCAGCAGTTGGGCTCCCATTCACTGATGGTGCGCAGACCATTCGTAGTGTTCCAGTAGGTTCGCATCGTCTTTGTCCTTTCGTTTGAGGGTTAGCACAGATGGGGCTGCCCCAGACGAGTGCGTTGCACCTAACGTGGGACTGCCTACAAATTCGTTTTCTCCGCCGGATAATCGTCCATTTCAGTGGTTATGTTGGTTAAATCGTGTGCAAAGGTACGACGAATAATTCAAACTTCAAAATCAAAAATCGAAAACTGTCTTCACAGTCGCCAAGGCTTGCGGTAGGAGGGCATGAGCAGGCGGTCGGCCTCGCGGTTGTGGAAGGTGCGCTTCGCAGCGTCGTAGGTGAGCGACTGGCGGGTGCGGGCTGCAATGTTGGCCATGTGGGTGTATTTGGCGCAGAGCGCGGCGTTCTGGATGGTGCAGGCCGTCTGCGGGTCGCGGCGACGGACGCAGTCGAGGAAGTTCGTCGTGTGGTCGAAGTGGTCGTTGTTCGTGGGCTTCGTCACGATGGGTTCCAGCTGTCCGTCCTGCGGAATCACCTCCCAGCTCTCGCGGTTGGCCACGAGGCTTCCTTTCGTGCCCTTGAACTCCACTCCGTAGGCCCGTCCGAAGGGCCCCGACTCGATGGTCACGTTGCTCCAGCGAATCTGACAGTGGGGCAGTTCGTAGACGGCTTGCAGCGTGTTGAACGTCTCGCCGAAGTCGTCGGGGAAGGCGTGGCTGCCGCCCGAGGCGATGACGCGCTGGGGCACCGTCGTCACGTTCATCCCCCACAGGGCCATGTCAATCAGGTGTACGCCCCAGTCGCTCATGACGCCGCCTCCGTAGTCCCAAAACATGCGCCACGTGCCGTGGAAGCGGCGGGGGTTGAACGGCCGCTTGGGGGCCGGGCCGAGCCACATGTCGTAGTCCACACCCTCGGGCACGGGACCGTCGGGGGCCGGATTGCGCAAGGCACCGTAGTTGAAGTTGGCCCACACGTTGACACAGGCGATGGTGCCCAGCTGTCCGCTGTCGATATACCGCTTCATGCTGTGCCACAACTGCGCGCTGCGCTGCTGCTGCCCCACCTGCACGATGCGGCCGTATCGCTCGGCAGCAGCCACCATGGCGTCGCATTCGCCGATGCTGTTGGCCAGCGGCTTCTCCACGTAGACGTCCTTGCCGGCCTGGCAGGCGTCGATCAGAATTTTGCAGTGCCAGTGGTCGGGTGTGCCGATGACGACGATATCAAGGTCTTTCATCTCGAGCAGTCGCCGATAGTCGCCAAAGAGCTGCGGACGGCGGCCCCAGTTCTTCTCGGCATCGGCAGCGCGGCGGTCCAGCACGCTGCGGTCTACGTCGCACAGGGCCACGCAGTTCATGCCCGGATGATTCATGATGTCCCTGAGGTCGCTCCATCCCATGCCTCTGCAGCCCACGAGGGCTACGTTCAACTGGTCGCTGGCGCCCACCGAGGGGGCCGCGAACGTGTGGCTGCGCAGGGAACGGGGGAGGATGATGCCGGCTGCCATGGCCGAGGCCGATTGGCGCAGAAAGTCTCTTCGTGTGGTCATAGTCGTTTTTCTTTTAATGTGTGGGTTCGAGGCGATAGCCTCCGTATGTTTTCTTCACGAATTTGGCGCGACGGATGTATTCGGCGCTGCGGCGCACGGCTTCCATGCTCGACATGGTGCCGTCGGTGTTTTCTATCTCCAGGATGATTTCCTGCAAGCCGCAGAGTTCGGCGTGGCCGAAGATGGCGTCGAAGCCCATCATGCCGCTGGCGCCGATGTCGTGCTTGTCCTTGATATGGAGCACATGGCAGCGGCCGGGGAAACGCTTGAACCACCCGACGGGGCTCTCTCGGGCATAGACACACCAATAGACGTCCATCTGCCAGAACATGTTTTCGGGACTGACGTGGCGCATCATGTAGTCCACCCACTGCTCTCCCTCCACCCACTCGTATTCCTGGAAGTGGGTGTGGTAGCCGAAGCCCAGTCCGCCCCGCCGACACAACTCGCCCACGGCGTTCAGGTAGCGGCACCACGTGTCGGCGTCCTTCAGGCTCTTTGGCACCGGGGCCCACGACATAATCAGGTAGCGGCAGCCAGCGCGGCGGTGCGAGTCGATGCGCTGCTGCCACCATTCGATGGCCTTCGAAAGGTCGCCGCTGGCGAGCTCGTCGTCGGTGAGTACGCGCACCAGATGGCCGCCGATGGTCTGCAGCCCGTAGCGAGCCAGGTCGGCGCGGAATTGCTCGGGCGCGATGCCGTAGCCGCTCCCGTCGCCAGCCTCTACGCAGGTGAAGCCCCATTCGCTCAGCTGGCGGAAAATGGCGTCGTGGTGGTTCCGGTATTGTTCGGGCGTGCCCAGGGTGTCGCGCAGGCTGTAGAACTGCAGGCCCATCTGCTTGCGCGGCAACTTTCCCTGCGCCGCGGGGCTGCAGAGCAGGCAGGCCAGGAGAACTATGCCCCAGTAGAATCTTGCGTGCATAGTGGTTCGTTTAGCTTGACATCCGCAAAGTTACGACAAAACAGCCATATCGGCAAACTTTCCGTAGGAAAAATATCGGTGAAAACCCCGTGGACAAGATGTTTTGCACGTGCGAAGGTGGCGATTATTCGGCGAAAAGACGTACATTTGCAGGCAGAACAAAAACCCGCAGGAATGGAACATCTTATTATTACGGAAGGCACGAAGGAGGAACGCTATGCCGCCCTGTTGCCGCAAATCGAGGCCCTGCTCGAGGGCGAGGAGGACATGATAGCCCGCATGGCCAACGTGGCGGCGGCCATCCACACGACGTTCGGTTTCTGGTGGACGGGGTTCTACCGCGTGGCAGGCGGAGAACTGGTGCTGGGCCCGTTCCAGGGCCCGGTGGCCTGCACGCGCATCGTCCTGGGCCACGGTGTCTGCGGCACGGCGTGGGCCACAAAAAAGACCCAGGTGGTGCCCGATGTGGACCAGTTCCCGGGTCATATTGCCTGTTCGTCGGCCTCGCGGAGCGAGATTGTGGTGCCGCTCTTCCGCGGCGCCGAGGTCATAGGGGTGCTCGATATCGATAGCGAGCGGCTGGCCACCTTCGACGAGGTGGACCGCCTGTGGCTGGAGCGCGTGGCAGCGCTTATTCCAGCCGGGGAAGGATGAGGGCGTCGTCGGTAATCGAAAGCCGTCGGCCACGGAAGCGGGCCGTGCCGATGTAGGCGAGGCGCGGATGAATCCGTGCGGTGCTGTTGTGGGCGTGGAAGACGATGCGCAGCTGGCCCTCGCGGTCGCGGAAGAGCGAGTGGTGGCCTGTGCCCACCAGTCCGTCGCGCCGTCTGAGGATGGGGTTGCCCTTGTATTTCTTCCACGGGCCCTCAATGCTGCGCGCTGTGGCATAGCCCACGGCATAATCCTGACTCTCGTAGCTGTTGGCCGAATAGGTCAGATAGTAGCGTCCGCGGTGGTAGAGCACGTTGGGGCCCTCGGTGACGCGCGGCCAGATGTTCTCCCACGGAGCCGTGACGCCGAAGCACTTGCGCAGCGTGGCGGGCAGGGGAGTGACGAGGTCGTCGGCCAGGCGGCACTGCCAGATGCAGTTGCCGTCGTCGAAACGCACGAAGAAGAGCCAGGGCGTGCCGTCGCGGTCGAAGAAGACCGACGAGTCGATGCACTTTTCGTTGCCCAGCATGGGTGCCATCTGGCATGCACCCACCTGGCGGAACGGGCCCGTGACGCTCTCGGACGTGGCCACGTAGAGATGCTCGTTGGCCGAGTAATACATATAATAGGTGGAGCCGACGCGATACACCTCGGGGGCCCAGAACCATCGGCGCTCGGTGGTGTGCTGGCGGTGGAGGGCCAGTCCACGGAAGGTCCAGTTGACGAGGTCGGTGGACGAGTAGCACTCGATGCCTTCGCCCGAGTGTGTGCCGTAGGCATAGTAGAGGCTGTCTTCCACCAGGATGAAGGGGTCGGCCAGCGCCAGCTGGCTCTCCTGTCCCAGCCCCCGCATGAAGGCCAGACAGCACAGCATTAGGCAAAGAATTCTCATCGCCATCTTCTAACCTCTCCCCGAGGGTGTGACAAAAAGACGAATCACCATAAAAGAACAGCGAATTTAGCGAATTTTATCTGTTTGATATCCAGCAGGAATTAAATTCGTTAAATTCGCTTAATTCGTTGTTCCCTTAATTTTGACACATCCCTATGGGGGCACTTATTCCTTATACTCCGTGACGGGCCATCCGGCGGCCTTTGTCATGCGCAGTGGAATCTCGATGTTGTCGATGCGTCCGTGGTATTGCTCGGCTCCCACTCCGATGGCAAAGCAGGGCACGTAGCCGTTGCTGTGGCCTCCGCTGGCCCACGAGAGGCGGGCGCATTCGCTCAGGATTACCTTCACCGTCTGTGCCAGCTCGTCGTCTTTCTGATAGAGGCTCTTGGTCTCCTCGCCCTTGCCGGCCATGATTTTGCTGAAGGCGTTCTCGAGGCGCTTCGTCTGGTCGTCGGTGAGCTGCACCTTGTCCCAGAAGCCGAAGTTCTCGGTGAGGAAGGCCTTCACCTGGTCCCATCCGTAGCGGTCGCCCAGCTTGTCGTGGAGCTTGTGCAGCTCGCGTCCCAGGCGTCCGATGCTCATGCGCTGGTGGGCCAGCACGTCGAGGTGCAGGTTGTACGAGCCGCGGCCCATGACCAGTCCGCCCGTCTCGTGGTCGGCCGAGATGACGATGAGCGTCTCGTCGGGGTGCTGCTGGTAGAATTCGTAGGCCACGCGCACGGCGTCGTCCATGTCGATGAGCTCGCTGATGAAGGTGGTCTCGTTGCCGTGGCAGGCCCAGTCGATCTTGCCTCCCTCCACCATCAGGAAGAATCCGTCCTTCTCCTTCTGCTTGCTCATGAGGAAGTTGATGCCGGCGCGGGTGATGTCGGAGAGCGAGAGGTCGTTCTTCGTGCGGTCGATGGCATAGGGAATGCAGGAGCGGTCGAGCTTGCTGGCCTCCTCGGTCTGGAAGAGGATGAGCTTCTTGGCCTTCTTGCTCTTCTTTTGGAAGTCCTTGTAGCCGCGTGCGATGGTGAAGCCGTTGTCGCGCGCCTGCTGGTAGAGGTCGGGGCCACCCTCGGTGGGGTTCTGGGGCTTCATGAAGTCGGAGCCGGCGAAGAATTCGAAGTCGCGCTTCGTCAGCTGCTCGCCGATTTCATACATCATGCTGCGGTTGGCCACGTGGGCGTAGAAGGCTGCGGGCGTGGCGTGGTCCACCGACACGCTCGTGGCTATGCCCACGGCAGCTCCGGCCTCGTGGGCCCAGTCCGCGATGCAGGTGATGGGCGTCTTCTGGTCCTTCAGCACGCCCAGTGCGCCGTTCTTCGTCTTGTTGCCGCTGGCCAGGGCCACGCCGCCGGCGGCCGAGTCGGTCACGCCGTTCGTGGCGCTATACGTGTTCACCAGTGCCACGTAGGGGAAGCTGGGGAAGCACAGTTCCTTGATGCCGATGCGCCCCTCGGCGGCAGCCAGATACGACTCGGCTGCGTTCACCTGGTTGACGCCCATGCCGTCGCCGATAAAATAGAATACATACTTTGCCCGGCCCTCGGCCATGGCACTCAGAGCCACCATGACGAGGCTCAGCAGAGTGATAAAACGATGTCTCATTGTGTTAGTTTTCTTTAGTTTTTGGGTGCAAAGATACGAATAAGCGAGGGGAAAGCCAAATTTATTTGGGCTTTTCCGAGTGAGAGTATCTTCGACCGCCAGGTCAGAGATACGATTAAGCGAGCAGAAAAGCAAAGTTTTGCTTTGATTTTCTCGAGCGTGAGTATTTTCGACCTCAGTCTGCGGCATAGCGCAGAACGTGTGACTATTTCCTGACATTCCGGGCTTTCCAGATTCGCGTTTCGTGCATTCGGAGGCGTCGCAACGTGGAACTCCGGTCCACGCAACACGTTGTTTTGGCCCACGCAACACGTTGCGTTTCGCGGAAAACGTGCCGAGACTGCGCGAGAATCGCCCGAAACAGCCCGAGATGCGGTTTGCTTCCAAAAAACGCAAAATCCGAACCGGTTAATACCCAGGCTGTTAATTTTTCGCCCTCCCTCAAAAGGGCATAAAAATCCCCCAAAACGGGCGTTTTTCCGACCCATTTTGGGGGACCTCCTTTTGCCCGGCAAGAGCCGTAGGATGACGATATGTTTACAATCTGCTTTGTCTCGGCATCGATATTCAGGATGCCTTCGATGTAGGGCGAACCACGCCGCTGCACCCTTATTCCCCATTCCACAGCAGCTGGCCGTCCGCTGCCTGCCCGGCCGCGTTGATGCTCACCTGCGTCTGGCGGCAGTTGTTGTAGAGGCGGACGTGAGCGCGGCCATCGTGGTCGAGCTTCAGGGCCGGGTTCCAGTAGAGCGTGCGGCGGTAATCGGTGGGCTCCTGCGGTTGCTGCTGGCTGTAGTCGGGACTGTAGAACTCGGCGGGCTGGGCAAAGCCGTCGAGCAGATAGCAGCGGTCGCGATACTCGGGCAGTTGGCCGCCGTCGGGGTAGGGATAGATGGCGATGATGTCCTGCGGGGCATTGGCACCTTCGTAGCGCTTGTCGCCATAGAGGCGCGGCGCGTAGTCGGTGTAGACGAAGATTTTGTCCAGCTTGCCCAGCCGGTCGTAGTCCCACATCTCGCCGGGCTCCATGCAGAAGCCGTTCTTGGCATCTTTCGGCACGGCCGATTTCAGGTACTTGGGCAGATAGATGGAGTCGTCGGGCAGCTCGCGGTACTCGGGCGTGATGGCTCGCCGTGTGGGGCCCAGCCCGAAACGCACGGGGCTGTAGTCGGCTGTGCTGCCCCATGTGCCCGTGTCGCCCAGATAGAGCTGCATGGCACTTTCCTCGATGCCGGCCAGGTTGGCGAGCCGTTGCCCTTGCTGGGGCGAATGGGGCGGCGTGAAGTCGGTAGCCTCGTAATTCCCGTTGGTCAGGTATTCGTCGATGGCCCGGTTGTAGGCCTCGAAGGCATCGAGCACGAGCACCGGCTGCGAGTCGTCGAAGCGTTTCAGTCCGCCGCGGCGTGCCCTCACGGGCACCTCCCTCAGCACCGTGGTCCCGCCGGGCAGCAGTTCGCGCGGTGTGCCCATCGTGTCGGTCGTGGCGGCCAGGTGGTTCTGGTGGAAGACGTAGCGCTTCACGTAGCGCGGATAGTAATAGCGTAGGCGGACGATGTAGTCGGGGTCCTTGGTGAACGTGCGGATGCGGTTCAGATAGCCCGCCGGCGCATTCTCCTCCTGATAGGCCAGCTGCACCCACTTGTAGTCCTCCCCCTTTTTCCATTTCGTGGTGTCGGCGGCAGCGATGTGCAGGAGGGCTTTGCCGTAGAAGCGGGGCAGCTCAAGGCGGAAGATGCTCCCCGTGGTCTCGCTGACGAGGGCCTCGCCGTCCTCGGGCGATATCAGCTCGGCATGCACTTTCAGCCTGGTGCGGGTCTTGGGTCGTCGCGTGTCGTACTCCTGCTCGAAGGTCAGGGTGGGCGCGTTCTCCTCGGTCATCACCTCGGTGGTGCCGCGTTGGCGGGCCCTGTCTACGGCCGAGAGCTGCTCGCTCCGGTCCTGCCTGCCCCATCCCTTTCCTGTCCCGATGGGCGTCGGCTCGTCGAACACGGCCGTCGACTCTCGTATGGGCGCCATGCGGTCGAGCGTGTTGTCAAGGTACTGCACGTCGTAGTAACCCACTTCGCCCATGAGGACAATCGACTGCTCGTCGGGCTCCGTCAGGTCCCATTGCCCCCTGACGGCCATGTCTTGCCAGTTGAATCGTCGCCATCCCTGCG
>CAMJRQ010000042.1 GCA_946408305.1 uncultured Prevotellaceae bacterium | reverse complement strand
CCGGGCACTTCCGTACCTTTTATAATAGGCAGGCTCACGGCCAGGATGCCGACGGTCTCGGCCGTCCGTACTTTCATTGATGGTTTGCTGTACATATCAAGCCCCCTCTCATTCTCCCCCAAGGGGGAGAGGCCTTTACAGGGGTATGGGCCTATGGTTTCATTTTAGCTACTCCCCTCCTTTGGAGGGGCTGGGGGAGGTTTTTACTTCAGCACCTTCTTACCGTTCACAATATAGATACCCTTTGTGGCTTTCTCCACGCGGCGGCCCTGCAGGTCGTAGATGACGGTTGTCTGTTGACGGTTGTCCGTTGTCATCTCGTTGATGCCCGTGGCATCGCCGAATACCATCTTGTAGCCCTTAGCACCGGCTGCTTCGCTGATGTTGAGGAAGGCCTTGGCGAACGGAATCTGGGTCTGAGCCTGTGCCTGGTAGAAGCCTACCGTGCCGTCTACCTCAGCCAGGATGTACTGCGTGCCGTCGGCCGTAAGCGGAGCAGCGGTGCCCTGCAGGTCGTTCTCGGCAATGGCCTCAGCCTCGGC
This sequence comes from uncultured Prevotellaceae bacterium, assembly GCA_946408305.1. Next base: position 7,602 of record CAMJRQ010000042.1, on the reverse strand, counting down.
GGCGGGAGCGAAGCCATAGAAGCCCGGCTCGCCCGCCAACACCACGGCGGTGCCTGCGGGGATGGCGCCCTCCACAGCGGTCATGGCCAGCATGTCGCCCTGAATCTTACCCGTGTAGGCTGTTACACCCTCGGGAGCCGTGATGGCATCGTCGGCCACGAAGAACGTGCCGTAGCCGTTGTCGGCAATCTTGGCCACGTAGTTGCCCTGGAAGGAGGGATACTCGGCGCCCTGGAAGTAGACGAATGCGCCTGCGCCCTGATTCAGATTATAGGTGAGCTCACCGCTCGTAAGCTTGTCGCCGGTGGCGTTGTCGCCCCAATAGCAGTTGGTGAGCGTGCTGCCCCAGCTCATGGCTAAGATCTTCGAATGGGATATGTAGCAGTTGTTCATGATGCAACCGCTCACGGCGCCCACGAGTCCGCCTCTGCCGTCTTGGCCTGCCGCCTGGCCGTAGTCCTCGGGATTGGCATTCAGCTCGATTTCACCGGTGGCAAAGCAGTTCTCGAGTGTACCGTTGTGATTGACAAAGCCGGCGAAGACCGATGCACGGCGCCAGGGGTTGTTCGTGGTGACGGAGGCGTTCACGACGCCCAGGTTCTTGATGGTTCCGTAATCGAGACGGCTCACCAGTCCGGCCTCGTGATAGAGGGTGTCGACGATGGTGAGGTTCTCGATGATGTGGTTCTGACCGTCGATGATGCCGCGGAAGTTAATTACATCTATATCCTGATAGCTGGGGTGCTCGATGGCCGAGACGAAGCCGATGGGCTGGAAGTTGATGCCCGTCATGTCGAGGTCGGCCATGATGATGGCGGACGAGGTGTTGGCAATGGCCTTGGTGTTAATCATGGTCGAGAATGTCACCAGGTCCTGAGGCGTGCGGATCTCGTAGAAGCCGTCCTCGCCTGCGGGCAGCGAGGGAGTGTTGGTGTAGTTCTCGCCGTCGAAGTAGACGATGTCCTCGCCGATGAACACGGGATAGGCATTGCCGCCTTCGCCCAGTTTCTGGAAGTAGATGGTCTCTCCGGCACCCTGGTTGAGTTTGTAGCAGAGCTCTCCCGAGACGGCCTCCTCGGCTTCGATGGCCTCGAAGTATTCCTCGCCGCCGTTGATGTCGTAGCAGTTGGCGACGTTCGCGGTGACGGTGCTCTCAGCCTTGCCGTAGTAGGGACGGTTGTCGGTGACGGAGCCGATGTTGTAGCAGTCGGAGAGGTTGACGGTCGTGTTGTAGAAGAGGCCTACGAAGCTGCCTACGCGCTCGGTGTTGGCTTCGGTGGCCGAGGATGCCTCGCGCACGATGTTGCCCACGTTGAAGCAGCGGGTGATGGTCGTGGTGGTGCCGCTGTTGATCTGTCCGGCCAGACCGCCGATACCATACTGGGCCGTGATGTCGCCCGTGTTGATGCACTCGGTCATGGTGACGGGCTTGGCCGTGAAGCCGAGGATGCCGCCCACCTGCTGGCAGTTAGCCGTGGCTTCGCTGCCGCCGGTGCTCGAAACGTCGCCCGAGTTGTAGCAACGCGTGAAGTTCTGCTGCCCGTATGCCGTGTCGCCCGTGCCGCGACCCACGATGCCGCCCACTGCAGCCGTGGAGCCCGTGACGGTGCCCGAGTTCTCACAGTCGGTGTAGTTGGTGGTCGAGTTGATGAGGCCCACCAGACCGCCAATCATGGTTGTGCCGGAGATGGCGCCCGAGTTGATGCAGTGGACGAAGTCCTGCTTGTGGGCATTGTTACCGTAGGAGCAATAGCCGATGATACCGCCCACGCGGCGTCCGCCCGTGACGGCTCCGCGGTTCTCACAGTCGGTGAAGACGGCGCAGAGGCCGTTGAAGGGGAACGAGGCCCATCCGATGAGGCCGCCCGTGCCGTTGTTCGTAATCTCGAGCGACTCGTTGCCCGTGATGCTGCCTGTGTTCACGCAGCCCGTCATGTTGAGTCCGTTGGCGGCATTGATGTTGGCTATGCGGCCGACGATTCCGCCCGTGTTCTCGGCGGTGGAATTGGTGATGTCGGTCTGGTTCCAGCAGTTCTTCAGCGTCAGCACGTTGCCGCTATGGTAGGCGATGAAGGCTCCGGTGGAGGCATTGCTGACGGCTGTTCCGATGAAGGAGCCCTCGAGCGTGAGGTCGGTGATGGCCACTCCGTTGCCCGTGTTGGCAAAGAGGGGTGCGCCCAGGTTCTGGATGGTGTAGCCCTTGCCGTCGAAGGTGGCGGTGTAGGTCTTCGTCGGGGCCGTCCAGTTCTGGCCGTCCATGTTGATGTCGGCCGTCAGATAGGCGCTCAGTGTGGTGTAGCCGACGTTCACGGCCTTGCCGAAGTTCGACATGGTGACGGCGTTGGAGATGGGGAACTTGCCGTCCACCAGATAGTCGGGATCTACCGACTTCTCGCACACGCTGCACAGTCCGTTGGCATAGGTGTGCTCGGGGATGTCGGCGGTGTTGGAGTAGGCGCGCTCGCCTTCCTCGCCCAGCAGGGTGCCGTCGCACCGGTAGGTGCCTACGACGTAGACGATGCCGTGGGTGTCGTCGAGCGTGGGCATCGGGTCGGTGCCCAGCGTCTGGTAATAGGCGGTGCTGCCGGCCTTGTCGTTGATGTAGTAGGTCAGTGCTCCGCTCTCCTTCCATGATTCCTCGTAGCCGCTGATGAGCGTAGTGGCGCCCCACGTGGCATCGGTGTTGACGAGGTCGTAGGAGTTCTCCATGGTGGTCTTGCTGATGGCACTTCCACGGTCGTAGGAGAGGGTGTAGCCCGACGTCACCTGGGTGGCACCCGAGTTCCAGCAGTTGTAAATCTTAATGTTGGTGGGGCCGTCGCCGCCGTAGCCGATGAAAGCATGTCCCTGCTTGCTGGCGGTGGAAATGTCGCCTGCGTTGTAGCAGTTGGTCAGTGTGACTTGCGAGAGGTTGCCGTGATAGCCCACGAAGGCGCCGGCATTCTCCTTGCCGTTGGCATTGATCTTGCCGGTGTTGTAGCAGCGTGTGGCTCTGAAGACACAGCCGGAAGTGGTCGTGCCTACGAAGCCGGCCATCTGGGCAGCATTGCTGTTGCCGTTGACGGTTACAATCTCGCCCTCGTTGACGCAGTCGGTCATATCCAGCACGATGTAGGCACTGCCAAAGAAGCCGGCGGGCAGGTGAATCTCGGAGGTAATCTTGCCGCGGTTCACGCAGTTCTTCAGCGTGCAGGCGGTGTTCTGGCCGTTCACATTGCCGCCAAATCCGGCCGCGCGGCTGCCCTTGGAGTAAATGGCACCCTCGTTGACGCAGTTGGTGAACGACAGGTGGGCACCCTGGGTGGTATGATGGGCCAGGAATCCGGCGGCATTGCTGCCTCCGTTTTCGTTCTTGGCCTGGGTGGCTGTCACGGCGCCCTTGTTCGTGCAGTCGGCGAAGTTGAGGGTGGCCGTGGTCTGTCCGACAAAACCTGCGGGCAGCTGGAACGACTCAATGGCGCCCTCGTTGGTGCAATTGGTGAAGTTCACGGGCACAGCGGTGTGGGCCACAAAACCGGCTGTCCACTTCTTCGTGGAGGTCACCTTGGCCTTGTTCACGCAGTCCGTGAAGGTGATGGCGGCCGAGCCATCGCCAGCCACACCTCGGCAGATGAAGGCGCCGGTGTAGTTATTGGCGTTCGTGAAGGAGCAGGTGGCGTCGATGGTCAGGTTCTTGATGACGGTGCCACGGGTGGCCTGTGCGATGAAGCCGCAGAAGCCGTTCTCCGTAGCGGCATCCATCACGAGGTTCGAGATGGCGAAGCCGCCACCGTCGATGGTGCCTTTGAAGGCCATGCCTTCGGCGTCGCCGATTGGTGTCCACGAGTGTTCCGACATGTCGATGTCGGCCGTCAGGGTGGCGTTGGCGTCTGTCTCGCCACCGTTCACGGCAGCAGCAAATGCCACGAGGTCGTCAGCCGAGGCAATGGTGTAGTCGGCTGCCCATGCACTGGTTCCTGCAAGGCAACAGAGTGCTGCGAGGAAGGTTGATAGTTTGGTTCTCATAGTTTTTGAAATTTAATTAATAAATAAGGTGATTATGTTATTGAATGAATATTTTTTTTCCGTTCACGATGTAGATGCCCCGCTGGGCTTTCTCTACGCGTCGGCCCGAGAGGTCGTAGATGGCACCTGGCTCCCCTCTCCCCGGAGAGGGGCTGGGGGCGAGGCTGATGCCTGTGGCAATCTTCTCGGGCACCTCGGGCAGGGGGATGGAGGAAGGCCGCACGTCGTCGGGGATGGTGGTGAGGAAGTAGGTCTGGAAGGGTTTCACCGTCCGGCTCGATTCGCGATAGACGAAGGCCGTGCCGTCGCTGTTGAGGTGGTAGGCTCCGGCTACGCTGGTCTGGAGGCTTGTGGCATACCATGTGAATGTCTCGGCCGCCACAATCTGGTTCACGCTTCCCGTCTGGTAGAAGGCTGCGCTGTCGGCCTCGAAGACGATGTCGCGGCCAGAGAGCGCCGGGTTGGCGGCGATCAGATAGGGTATGTTGCCATAGAGGCGCGTGGCGGGCCGGAAGACGGGCAGGCCGCTGCGGTCGGTCAGGACGAACTCGTAGAGGCAGAAGGGCGCGTCCTTGTCGAGGAGCGGATACTCGCGGCCGTCGACCGTCACTCGCTCGGGCACGAAGGGCATGAGCACGGCGTCCCATGCGGCGCGGCCATCGACGGCCTCGGGCACCGTATAGCTGAAGGAGGCCTTGCGGGCGGTGTAGTCCAGGGGGTTGTAGTAGGCATAGCCCGGCTGGAACGCTATCGAGTCGGCCCAGCTGCCCACCACGAGATTGGTGTTGTCGGTGCGGCTGTTGATTGCGGGCTGCGCGTCGGCACTGGAGATGGCATAGACGGTGTTCGGGTTGAGGTTGGCCGTCAGGCGGCTGATGCTGACGTTCTTCAGATAGAGTCCCGCCGCGGTGCTCGAGACGGTGAGCGCCGTGGGGGGGGCTGCGGAGCATGAGAGCACGCCCTGCACGCTCCACGCCATGACGCCGGGCGTGAGCGTGTAGCGGTGGCTGGCGTTCCAGAGCGCGCCGTTGTCGAGCGAGCCGTCCTGGTTCACGTAGTTCACGACGACGTGCCAGTAGGGGCTGAAGCTGAGGTTGTCGAAGCGGAAGACGGCCACTCCCACCTTTCCGGGGTCGATGGCCAGCGAGACGTTCTGGGCCGTGGAAGCGGTGGCGGTGGAGGAGTTCTTGGGCTGCGACCAGAGGCGTATCTGCACCTGGCCTTCGAAGCGCGTGGCAGCCTTGTTCTCCACGCTGAGCGTGCCGTAGAGGCGGTTGCCGTAGATGGTTCCGCCCGAGGAATTGGCGATGGCGATGTTTGACACCCTGAGGCTGGCGGCATTGGCGTTGGAGGAGACGATGTCGACGGTGGTCTGGGCATACACCTTGCTGCCATTGTCGGAGCACACGTAGATGGTATAGGTGCCGGTGGACGTGGGTTTGAAGGAGAAGCTGGCCTCGCCCGTGCCGTCCTTGGGCACGGAGACGTTGGTGCGGCTCTTCGTGTCGGTCTTCGCACCGTCCTTGCCGGCATAGAGCCGCATCAGTCCCTGGAACTCGTCGGCCAGGTTGCGGAAGACCACCCTGACGGGCTGCGACTGGTTCACCACGCGGTTGCCGGGGAAGATGATGGTGTCCATCTCGATGCGGGTGGTGCGGGTGAGGTGTTCGAGGGTGATGTTCTTCGAGGCGTCCACCGTGGCCAGGATGCACTCGCGCTCGGGGCTGAAGGCGGGGTGCCAGACGTTGCTCGTCGAATAGCGGCTGGCGGGCACCAGGCGATAGACGCCTTCCGTGAGGCGGCGGCGCAGGTTGTAGGTGAACGTCCGCGAGTCGTCGTTGGCCATCCCGACGAGGCTCTGGGCGGTGCCCACGGGGACGTAGGCCTGCTCCCCGTCGTCGAAATAGACGATGCCGGCCACGAAACTGTTGGTGCTGCCGGTTCCGTTCTTGAAGGTGGCCGTGATGGACTGGTCGGCGCAGCTCATGTCCGAGACGGAGAGCGCCGAGGCGGGCTCGCGCTTGAGGCCGTCGGGCACGCGCACGCTGACCACGCAGGCCTGGCCCATGGCATAGCCGTCGCTCGTGCTGCTGGCACCGTCGCCCACGTCCTTGCCCGGGGCGAGCGAGGTGATGACGTACCAGCCGTCGCTCGAGCCGCCCCAGCCCCAGTTGACGTGGAAGAGGCCCTGGCCGTCGTATCCGTCGATGATGAAGGCATGCCCGCCGCCCGTCGACCAGCCGCAGAACAGCACGGGGTAGCCCTCGGAGACCTCGTCGTAGAGCAGGTCTTCCCACTCCTGGAGGTCGTAGTTGCTGCGATAGACGTAGCGCGCGGAGCTGTCGAAGCCGAATATCGACTTCAGGTGGCTGGGGATGCCGCTGGCGGAGGCACCCGACGAGGCGCCGTAGCTCATCTTCACGGCCTGTCCGCAATAGGCCACGAGGTCGGCCACGGCCTTCTTCTGGGCTGCCGACTCGCCGCCGGTGTAGACGTCGCACATGTTCTCCCAGTCAATCTTCGTCCCGGCGGGCACAGCGGCCATCGAGGATGTCTTCGTCGTCTTGTCGTTGAGTGTATAGCTGCAGCTGTGGGCGGGAATGGAGCCGGCGAGCGCATCGGGATACTTGAAGAAGTTGACGAGCTGGGCAAAGGCGGTGGCCGTACAGCCGGCTGCGGGGCGCGCGGCGGAACCGTCGCCCTTGTAGTAGTCGGGGCAGCTGTTGTTGTAGGGGCTGCCCTGGTTCCATCGGCTCTTCAGCAGGGCCGGCACGCTGTGGCGCGTGGCCTGGCCCTTGTAGGTGGGCTGCGCGGTCTCGGAGGCGTCGGAGGCATCGAGCGCCGCTATCTCGTCGGCATAGAGCTGGAGGAAGGAGCGCATGTTGTCGGGCATGTTGCCGGCGTCGAACGAGCCCTCGTCGGCGTAGCCCAGCACCTGCGGGGTGCGGTCGTCGCCCGAGACGATGACAAAGCCGCGGTCTTCGCCCGCATTGAACACATAGTAGGCAGCCTCCTCGGCCGAAGCCCGACCCCGGCGCGGAGCGCGGTAGGGCGTGGACGAGGCCTCCACGGTGCGCCCGTGCTGAGCCAGGTAGGCCGTAGCCACCCAGCGGGCCTCGTCGCGGCTCACCGTGTCGGCCAACACCGCTCCCGAAAGGAGCAGGAGGGGCAGAAATGCCGTTCGTTTCCTCATGGTGAATCTCTGTTAGTTTTAGTTTTCCGATTGCAAAGATATGTTTTTGCGCACTAACGCGCAAAGAATTGACGAAAAAATTGCAAGAAAATGGTCAAAATTAACATTTCGGGCCTTTTTTTTCGGCACCTCGCGCACCACAGTTCCAGGGGATGAGGAGTCAGACATTTTTGGGGGGAGGTTCAGCGGGTGCTGAGTTCGCCGAGCCGGGAATGTGGGGTAAGAATCTGTGATTATATGTTTACATTTCAGCGTTTCTATTTCGGCGAAAAGTTCGACACGACCCAAAAGAGTGAAGGGCTTTGGCCAACGCAACGTGTTCTTCCGGCCCTCGCAACGTGTTGCGTTTGCCCCAGGAACGCGTTCCGTCGCAGAAAATCCCGGTTTCATCGGGAAAAACCGAA
>CAMJRQ010000041.1 GCA_946408305.1 uncultured Prevotellaceae bacterium | reverse complement strand
GGGCTCCATGGGCTTGGGCTCGATGAGGAAGGTGCCCTTGAAGCCGTGGGCGCGGCCGTAGTCGCGGGCTGCGCGGAGCATGGTGGCCAGATGGGCTTTCTCGCGGCGCTGGTCGGTGTTGAGCAGCGAGCAGTAGCCCTCGCGGCCGCCCCAGAATACGTAGTTGGAGCCGCCGAGCTTGATGGTGGCATCGATGGAATTCTTGATCTGCACGACGGCACGGGCCACGACGTCGAAGTCGGGGTTGGTGGCAGCGCCGTTCATGTAGCGCTTGTTGCCGAAGACGTTGGCCGTGCCCCAGAGAAGCTTAATCTGGGGGTACTGGCGCATCTTCTCGAGCGCGTAGTCGGTGATGATGCGCATGCGCTCCTCGTATTCCTCCACGGTGGGGGCCTCCTCGATGAGGTCTACGTCGTGGAAGCAGAAGTAGTTGATGCCCAGCTTGTCCATGAGCTCGAAACCGGCGTCCATCTTGTCCTTGGCGCGCTGCACGGGGTCGGCGGCCTGGTCCCACTCGTAGGAGCGTGTCTGTCCGCCAAACTGGTCGCCGCTGGCCTGTCCCAGCGAGTGCCACCAGGCGAGGGCGAACTTGAGCCAGTCTTTCATCTTCTTGCCCATGACCTCGCGCTCGGGTTCATAGTAGTGGAATGCCATCGTGTTCTTGCTCTCGGGTCCTTCGAACGGAATCTTACCGGTGAAGGGGAAATACTCTTTTGCCATAGTGTTACGATTTACTGTTTTTTACGATTTGTTTTTATGTTCGATTTAGCTATTTACTAATCCCTAATCCTCTAATCCCAAATCCTTCCCGAGCCGCTCTTTCCAAAGTTGGTAGGCGCTGGCGCAGGGGGCTTCGTCGGCGGCGATGGGCTCGATGGTCTGGAGGCGGCGCAGGGTGGCAAAGGCTTCGTGGTGGTCGCGATAGAGGCCGCAGCCCATGCCGGCTCCGCGGGCAGCTCCGGCGGCTCCGTCGGTCTCGAGGAGGCGGATGGTGGCTCCGCTGGTGGAGGCCAGTGTCTGGCGGAAGACGGGGTTCAGGAACATGTTGGCCTGTCCGGCGTGGATGGTCTGAATGTCCATGCCCATCTGGCGCATGATTTCCATGCCGTAGCAGAAGGAGAAGACGATGCCCTCCTGTGCGGCGCGCAGGAGATGGGCCCTGCTGTGGCGGTTGAACTCGATGCCGTGGACCGAACAGCCCGTGGCTCGGTTCTCCAGCACGCGCTCGGCTCCGTTACCGAAGGGGATGATGCTGATGCCGTCGCTACCGATGGGCACGGTGTCGGCCATGCGGTTGAGGTCGGCATAGGAGGCACCTTCGGGAGCCACGTTGCGGCGCATCCAGGCGTTGAGAATGCCCGTGCCGTTGATGCAGAGGAGCACGCCCAGGCGGGTGGCAGCGGGGGAGTGGTTGACGTGGGCGAAGGTGTTGACGCGCGAGAGGGGGTCGTAGCGCACATCGCCCAGCACACCATAGACGACGCCCGACGTGCCGGCCGTGGCTGCCACCTCGCCGGGTTCGAAGACGCCGAGCGAGAGGGCGTTGTTGGGCTGGTCGCCTGCGCGGTAGGAGATGGGCGTTCCCGGGGCCAGACCCAGTTCGCGGGCGGCGCTGGCGCTCACCTCCGACTGGCGGCTGAACGTGGGAACCACCGGGGGCAGAATGTCCTCGGGGAAGCCGAAGTAGTCCATGAGGAAACGGGCGGGGGCGTTCGTCTGGAAATCCCATAGTATGCCCTCAGAGAGGCCGCTCGCCGTGGTGTTGCACTCGCCCGAGAGGCGCATGGCGATGTAGTCGCCGGGGAGCATAATCTTCCAGATGCGCTCGAAGAGCTGAGGCTCGTTCTCCTTGACCCAGGCGAGCTTCGAGGCGGTGAAGTTGCCGGGCGAATTGAGCAGATGGCTCAGGCAGACGTCGCGCCCCAGGGCCTGGAAGGCGCGTTCGCCATAGGGCACGGCGCGCGAGTCGCACCAGATGATGGCGTCGCGCAGGGGTTCCATCTGGCGGTTCACGCAGACGAGGCCGTGCATCTGATAGGAGATGCCGATGGCGCAGATGTCCTCGCCGCGCGCTCCGGCCTGGCTCATGGCCTGGGAGAGGGATTGTTTCATGTAGTGCCACCAGTCGTGGGGCGACTGCTCGGCCCATCCGCTGCGGAGCGACTTAATGGGGGCCTCGCTCTCGGGATAGAAGGCCGAGGCCGCGCAGAGGCCGCTCTCGGCCTCGACCAGCGAGGCTTTCACCGACGAGCTTCCTACGTCGATTCCTAAAAGATATCTTTTCATTTTACGATTTACGGATTAGCGTTTTACACTTTATTTGCTCCTCTTCCACAGCTTCGACATGTCCTCGAGCGTCTTGCCTTTGGTCTCGGGGACGAGCTTCCAGACGAAGAGGGCAGCAATGACGCAGATGATGCCGTAGAGGCCATAGGTGAACCAGTGGCCGAAATGGTCGCCCTCGGTGAGGTGCATGTTAAACATGGGCACGAAGGTGGAGGAGACGATGAAGTTGAAAATCCACTGGAAGGCCACGGCGATGGCCACGGCGGCGCCACGGATGGTGTTGGGGAAAATCTCGGCAATGAAGACCCAGCAGATGGGGCCCCACGAGAACATGAACGAGGCGGAATAGATCATGATGGAGAGCATCGTAATGATTTCCATTCCGGGTTTGCCAAAGGTGAGGGCCACGCCGAAGGCTCCCAGTGCCATGCCCAGCGAACCGCTGATGAGCAGCGGCTTGCGGCCCAGTTTCTCGACAGTGAAGACGGCCACGAGCGTGAAGAGGATGTTCACCACGCCCATCACCACGGTGTTCACCATGGGGTTGGTCATGCCCATGTCGCCGAAGATGCGCGGCGCATAGTAGAGCACGGCATTGATGCCCACCAGCTGCTGGAAGACGCTCAGCATGATGCCGATGAAGATGCACATCCAGCCGTAGGTGAAGAGCGGCTCGGTGCGCACGGTGATGGTCTCCTTTATCTCGCGCAGAATCTGCTGCGCCTTTTCGCTGCCGTTGATGCGGGTCAGGACGCCGAGTGCGGCATCGTCGCGACGGATCATCACCAGATAGCGCGGCGTTTCGGGGATGAAGAAGATGAGCAGGGTGAACACAGCGGCTATGATGGACTCGGAGCCGAACATGTAGCGCCATCCCGTGGCGATGGTCCAGGGGTCGCTGCCAGGCATCACGGCGTTGACGCCCTGCCCGACGGACTCGATGATGGGGTTTGTGTGGTCGCCCAGGATGAGGAAGTTGACGAAGTAGACCACCAGCTGGCCGAAGATGATGGCAAACTGGTTCCAGCTGACCAGCATGCCGCGCTTGTCAGAGGGTGCCACCTCGCCGATATACATGGGGCAGATGGCCGAGGCCACGCCTACGCCCACGCCGCCGATGATGCGGTAGATGTTGAACATGACGAGCAGGCTGAACGTGGGTTTGCCATGCTCGAAGAAGAGGAACTCGGGTTCCATCGAGCCCAGGGCCGAGACGAGGAACAGGATGCCGGCCACGATGAGCGAGCGCTTGCGTCCCAGCCGCGAGGCCAACATTCCGCTCAGCGCGGCGCCGATGACGCAGCCGATGAGTGCCGAGGCTGCCGTGAAGCCATGGAGCGCGTCGGTGTAAGTGAATTCCTCGGCCCCGATGAAGAAGGCCTGCAGGCCCTTTTCGGCTCCCGAGATGACGGCGGTGTCGTAGCCAAAGAGCAGTCCGCCCAGAACGGCCACCAGTACGATGGAAATCAGGTAGCCCATGCTTTTTTCTTGTTTTGTTGCCATAAACTTTTTATATTTAACCTTTTAACTTTTCAACTTTTTAACCCTTTAACCCCTCCTCAGAAGTCCTTCCCTTCGAAGACGGCGCCCTTCATGACGGCTCCTGCCTGCTGCTCTTTGGCCTTCTGCCGGAAGTAGTAGGAGAGGGAGAGCGTCAGGTTGGGGTAGTGGGGCCGCACGCGTGTCTCGGAGCGCAGCGAGGGCGTGGTGCGCCAGTTGTGATAACGTGCCGTGCGGAATGCGTCGTGCGCCACCAGGCTCAGTGCCATCCGCCCCCCGAGCAGTTGCTGTCGGGCTGCCAGGTCGAAGTAGCAGTAGGCCCGTTCGCGCCCTTGCGTAAGCCGTCGGGGCCCCACCACGTGGCCGTCGAACTGCAGCTGGGTGTGCTTGGCCAGCGCTATCTGGTTGATGCTGCCCAGGGCGTAGGTGGTGCCGTGGGCGCTGGTGCATCCCGCATAGGTGGCGGTGAAGCGATAGTCCTGCACGTCGGCATTCAGCGTGGTCGTCCATCGGCGCAGGGGTTTCACGACGAGGCTCATCTCCAGCCCGCGGTCCTTCTGGTCGCCGGCGTTGATGATGGAGTCGAGCGTCACGCCCGGCTCGTAGGCCACGCGTATCTCGTCCACCACCCCCGTGCGCCATCGCTGGTAGGCCGTCAGGTGGAGTGAGTGTCCGCCCTCGAACGACTTGTGGTAGTTCAGCTCCAGCGAGTGGATGTATTCGGGGTCGATGTCGGGGTTGCCAATCTTCTTCGTGTAGTAGTCCTCGTAGGTGATGTAGGGCTCCATCTTCCAGATGCCGGGCCGGTTCGTGCGGCGGGCATATCCGGCCCCGAAGGTGCCCCGGCGGGTGTTGTAGGCCAGGTGGGCCGAGGGGTAGAACTCCAGCCGTCGGCGGTCGCGGTCGGCTCCGGCCACGGCGATGGTCATCTCGTCGCGCACGCGGTCCATGCGCAGTCCGATGTCGGCGTCGAATTTTCCGAAGTGGTCCGAGAGGGTGGCATAGAGCGAGTGCACCTGTCGGTGGTAGTCGAACGGCGCGCGGAGGTCGTCCTGCCACTCGAAGTCCTGCTTCGGGCGGTCCCAGTATTTGATGTTGTAGTCGCCGATTTCGCTGTATGTGACATACTGGTAGCCCGTTTCGAGCGCTCCCGTGGGGCGGTATTGCCATTTATAGTCGAGCTGCTCGTCGCAGTCCCAGTGGTGCTCCTTCTCATATCCGCGCGTCCCCTCGTAGCGGAGGGCGTCGGGTGTGAACATGTTGCTCTCGGTGTATTCGAGCGAGTGCCAGTCGTATCGGTTGCGGCTCTTGAGCGAGAGAAGGTCGCCGCGCTCGTTGATGTGCCATTCGTAGGCGGCCGAGAGCTGCACGAGCTCTTTCTGCAGGACGTAGCGGTCGTGGCTGTCGTAGTCGCCCACGCGGAGCGAGCCGGGCTCGGTGGTCAGTTGCCGCTCCTCGTGATAGTCCATGTCGCCGCCGCGGCGGTTGCGCGTCTGTCCGCTCTGCAGGTCCACCGAGAGCAGGTGGCGGTCCTCCACGGCATACTGCCACCCGACGGTGCCGATGTAGGCGCGCTCCGTGCGGAAGCGGTCGCCGTCGGAGCGGCTGGTGGTCAGGTAGTCGTCCACCAGCGTGGTCTTCTCCTGGCGGAAGTCGCTGGCGCCGCGGTATCGGTTGGCCTGCATGTTGGCCCACCAGCGGTTGCGCCCGCGCTGCAGGTTCAGCTGCCCTACGCCGCCCCATCCGCCCAGCGTGGTGGCGCTGCCGTTGAGCATACCGCTCAGTCCCTCGCCCTCGCCGCGCAGGGTGGTGATGTGGATGATGCCCACGTCGCCGTCGGCGCGATAGCGGGCGCCGGGCGTGGTCAGCAGCTCGATGCTCCGGATGGTTGCGGCCGGAATCTGTCGCAGGGCGGCTGTGCCCTCGAGCGGGCTCGGCTTGCCGTCGATGTAGACCAGAAAGTTGCCGCTGCCGCGGAAGGTGATGTTGCCGTCGGCATCGGTCAGGATGGATGGCATCGTCTGCAGCACGTCGGCTGCTGTGCCTCCGGCGGCGCTGAGCACCTGCTGTGCGTCTATGCGGCGGCGGTCCATGCGATAGACCACCTGGCGGCGCACTCCTCCCACCGTCACCTCGCGCAGCGTGTCGCCCGGCTCCGTCTGGGCCGTGGCCGCAAGCAGGCTCACGAGGGCGAGCGAGCAGAAGAGCAGTCGCTTCATGTGGTTCATTTTGTTCAAAAGCTCTACAAAGATATACATTTATTATTATCTGCGTGCGTGCGAGGCCGTTTTTTTTTCTCTTTTTGTGGCGAAACGGGTGTGCCTGCTGGCCCATTTATTTCCTCGGCAAGGTTTGATTATTTCCTTACAAGATTTTTCGCGTTTGTGTCCACTAACTTCCGCGCGCAGAGAAATCCTTAAGGGTTTTGGCCAAAGAATCTAAGTGTTTTGCCCCGAACAACGTGTTGTTCTGCCCCGAGGAACACGTTGTTTCGCCCAGAATCCCGGTTCCATCCGGAAAAACTGAATTTTGGAAGCGCTGATTGTCAGGCGGTTCTGAATTTTGAATTTTGAACTTCCAATAGCGGCGCACCGTGGCTCATCCTTTCTAACCGTTCCTCACGCCGTTTTTCGGGGGCGTTTTTCGGCGTCGCTCCGCAAATGAGTAAGAAATATTTATAAAAGTTGTTATTTGGTGGAGGCGGGGGAGCTGAATGCGTCCGACTCTCGACAGCTGGGGTGCTCGCGCGGCGTTTTTCTCTTCGCGGCGATGGATATTTTTTTTCGGGGAAAGTGTGGCAGTCTCGGAAATTATGAGTAAATTTGCCCTTGCAAAAGCCTGAAATGATGAAAAAAACAACACTTTTCCTGACGGTCGCCCTCCTGCTCGTCGCCTGCAAGGAGGACATCGACAAGTCGGCCCGCTACGTATTCTCTTACCCCACCGTCGTGAGCTACCTCCAGAAGTACGAGGCAGACTACGGGCAGTATCTCCGCCTGCTCTTCCAGGTGCCGGTGAGCCCCGTGAGCGAGACCACCGTGGGCCAGCTTCTCTCGGCCCGCGGCAACTACACCGTCTTTGCCCCCACCAACGAGGCCATCGACGCCTATCTGCAAGAACTCGTGGACACGGGCCTCATCGAGCGCCCCGCGTGGGACGCCTTCACCGACAGCCTCACGCTCGACTCCATCCGCCAGGTAATCGTGATGAACTCCATCATCGACAGCGGCGACCTGAGCTCACCCTACCCGACCACCGACTTCCCGACCACCGACGGCGGCGAGATAGGGGAGGCCACCATGAACGACCACAAGCTGAGCGTCTATCGCCGGGGCACGGACGAGCTCCTCATCAACGGCGACTGCCCGCTGAGCGTGCGCAACCGCGATATCCCCGTCTTGAACGGCATCATACACCAGATGGAGAAGGTCATCGCGCCGCAGGACATCACGGCTGCCGACTATCTCCACCGCATCGTGGCCGAACGGAAGGAGGGCTTCCTCGTCATGGCCCGCGCCATCGAGGCCTGCGGACTGATGGACACGCTCTCGAAGATTCGCGACGAGCGCTACGAGACGGTCTATCAGCAGGGAGGCGTTCCCATCAAGGTCGATGTGGCCGCCACGCCCCGGCATCGCAAGTATGGCTACACCATCTTTGCCGAGAGCGACAGCCTCTGGCGCCAGCAGGGACTCGACCCCACCGACCCCGACCTGCTCGCGAAGCTGCAGCAATGGATTGTGGACAACCACCAGTACTCGAGCGACGACGACTTTGACACCAACGCCCGCTACAGCGACCCGCGCAGCCTGCTCTATCAGTGGGTTACGTATCACATCCTGCCCGTGCGACTGGTGGCCGACCGGCTCGTCATCCACCACAGCGAGCGGGGCTACACGATGAGCAACCCCATCCGCCTGGGCAATCCCGTCTACGAGTGGCAGGTGACGATGGGGCAGCGGCGCCTGCTGAAGCTCTACGAGAGCAAACTGAGCGGCGGCATACGGCTGAACCGCTTCCCGCAGCTCGACAACAGCCGCACCGGCACGGGCGACGAGGTGAGCTGCGAGCCGCGCTACGAGGGCAACCTGGTGAACCGCACGCCCGACAAGGCCGTGCTCTCCGACATCATCAACGCCTGCATCTATCAGCTCGACGAGCCCCTGGCCTATACCGACCAGGTGCGCGACGCCCTCCACCGCGAGCGGCTCCGCTTCGACGCCCTCGTCCTGTGGCCTGAGCTCACCAACTCCGACGTGCGCAAGAAACCGCTCACACATACCATCCTCAACAGCGAGCAGTTCGCCTATATCCCCCCGACCTCGGCGTATCCCTATTGCCAGGACCTCTGGATCAGCGACGCGACGCATACGCGCTACACCAACTTCTGGGGACACAGCGCGCTGAACCTCTATGCCGACGAAATCCTCTGCACCGGCCGCTTCGAGATTATGTTCAAGGTGCCGCCCGTGCCCCGCCGCGGCACCTACGAGCTGCGCTATGCCTGCCTCTCGCA
>CAMJRQ010000040.1 GCA_946408305.1 uncultured Prevotellaceae bacterium | reverse complement strand
GGCGTTCTCGAAACGTAGCAGCGAGCGGATGGCCTCGGAGCCCGTCATGCGCTTGGCCTTGTTTGCCACCCTGACGGATTTCCGCCTCGCCACGCCGTCCTTGCCCTGCTCGGCCACCCAGAAGCCAAAACTTGCCAGCCTCACGCCCTCGCGCTGCACCATCTCGAGCGCCTTCTCGCAGAAGCAGGGTTCCACCCAGTCGTCGCTGTCCACAAACATGAAGTATTCGCCCCGAGCCACGTCGAGCGCCGCATTGCGGGCCGACGACAAACCTCCGTTCGCCTTGTGAATCACTCGGATGCGCGGGTCGGCCTGTGCCATCTCGTCGCAGATGAGGCCGCAGCGGTCGGGGCTCCCGTCGTCCACGAGCCAGATTTCCAGGTTGCGGTAGGTCTGGCCCGTGAGGGAGAGTACGCATTTCCGAAGAAACTCTTCCACCCGGTAGACGGGAACGATGACGGAGATGAGCGGTTGAGGGTCCATTGGCTTTCAGTGCACTGGTGAGGGGATGTTCAGACATTCTTCTGTACTGCAAAATTACGCATTTCCCCGCGAATCTTTGCACATTTCGACGAAAAACTTTGCCCGTCTCGGCCAAACGCTGTAAATTTGTCAGAGCAAAGAACCTCCCAGCCCCCCATTAAGACCGAAATGAAAGAATACGAGATTCAGAGCCGCGTCCGCGTCTGCGCGCCGCAGGAGCTCCCGGCCGACGACCGCGAATTGCTCGAGGCAGCCCAGCGGGCCACCCTCACCAGCCATGCCCCTTATTCCCATTTTCATGTGGGAGCCGCAGCCCGTCTCTCCGACGGAACCCTCTTCTTTGGTAGCAACCAGGAGGCCGCCGCCTTCCCCTCGGGCATGTGTGCCGAGCGCACGTTGCTCTATGCCGTTGCCGCCCAGCACCCCGGCAAGCGCATCCTCGCCCTGGCCATTGCGGCCCAGACCGGCGGTTGCTTCCTCGATACCCCCATCACCCCCTGCGGAGCCTGCCGCCAGGTGATGATCGAGACCGAGGACCGCCAGCAGTCCGACATCCGCGTCCTTCTCCACAGCACGAACGGAGTGCACGTCCTCGAGAGCGTGCGCCAGCTCCTTCCCCTGAGCTTCGTGGACTCCTCGCTGAACGGGCAGACCGAGGACTTCGACCGCCTCATCGACCGCCGCGGCACCGACGCCGTCAAACATTCGGCCCTCCAGGAATGGTTCGGCCGTTCCGACCTGCTCCCCCTCTGGGTGGCCGACATGGACTTCGCCACCCCCTCCTTCGTCCTCGATGCCCTGCGCCGCCGCCTCGAGCACCCCATCCTGGGCTACACTGTCGTCCCCGACGCCTTCTGGACCGCCATCCGCCAATGGCTCTTCCAGCGCCACGACTGGCAAGTGGAGCGAGAATGGCTCACCTTCATCCCCGGCATCGTCAAGGGCATCGGCATGGTTGTCAACGTCTTCGTCCGCCCCGACGAGCGCGTCATCATCCAGCCTCCCGTCTATCACCCCTTCCGCCTCGTTCCCGAGGGCAACGGGCGTCAGGTCGTGATGAATCCCCTCATCGAGGAACACGATGCCGAGGGGCGGCTCACAGGCTACAGGATGGACCTCGAGGGGCTCGAGCAGTTGGCTGCCGACCCGCGCAACCGCCTGCTCATCCTGGCCAATCCCCACAACCCCGCCGGAATCGTCTGGGACAGGCAGACGCTCGCTGCCGTGGCCGACATCTGCACCCGCCACGACGTGCTCGTTGTCAGCGACGAGATACACTCCGATATGGCCCTCTTCGGCCATCGCCACGTGCCCTTCGCTTCCGTCAGCCCTGCGGCAGTCCAGTGCAGCATCACCTTCGCCTCGCCCTCCAAGACGTTCAACTTGGCCGGCATCGTCAGCTCCTTTGCCGTGGTGCCCAATCCTCAGCTGCGCGAGCGCTTCTTCGGCTGGCTCGATGCAAGCGAGATGGCTTCGCCCACGCTCCTGGCCCCCATTGCTACCATTGCTGCTTTCAGCCCCCAGGGCGAGGCGTGGCGCCGTCGCCTCGTTAGCTATCTCGAGGGGAACGTCCGCTTCGTAGAGGACCATTGCCACGAGTATCTCCCCGCCGTGGAGCCGTTGCGCCCCGGGGCCTCGTTCCTCGTCTGGCTCGATTGCCGCAAGCTTGGCCTGAGCCATTCCGAGCTGGTCAGCCTCTTTGTCGACCGCGCTCGCCTGGCGCTCAACGATGGTGCCATCTTTGGCCCACAAGGCGAGGGCTTCATGCGGCTCAACATCGGAACGCCGCGTTCCGTCCTCCGCCAGGCCATGGAGCAGCTCCGCGAAGCGCTGGCCCAAACATAGCGCAAAAATCCCCTTCTCGATGGAGAGGGGGATTTTGCTTTTTAGGGACTTTTTGGGGTGGATGTCAGCGCATTATCTTGCGCGAACGGCCCTGCTGGCGGACGATGTAGATGCCGCGCGGTAGGGGTTCGAGGCGGAAGCCGACGAGGCGTCCGTCGAGGGTGTAGACGCCGTCGGGAAGTTCGCTCGTAGCGTCGGCACGGACAGGGCTGATGTCCATGAGCTGCTCGTTGAAAATCTGGTCCCACGAGGTGATGCCGAGTGTCGCCATGTAGGGCTGGAAGACGGTTTCCTCGTCGTCGGTCTCTGCGGCCTGCCACACGTACCAGGCGGGCTTGCATCCGTTGGGGTCGGTCTCGTCGTCGGTGTAGCGCCGCAGCCCGATGCGCAGCCCGAACTCGGCGCGGTTGTCCTGCCAGTTGTGCCACTGAATGGCGTCGATGCCCGCGAGGCGTGCCGTCTTCTTCCAGGCCCAGCAGGCGCCGGCGGCCTGTAGGCGGAGCTGCGTCTCGCCGTAGTCGCGGCTGTTCGTGCCATTCTCGGAGAGGAAGACGAGGCGTTTCTGCTGCCCCAGGTAGTAGTTGTCCCAGTCGCGCGCCCAGGCGTCGATTACCTCGAGGTTCTTGAAGGTGCAGTAGGGCGAGCTCATCTGGTAGGTGCTCTGTTGGTCGTTCACCCAGAAGCTGGGCTGCGTGAGGTCCTGCGGATAGGGGTGGAGGGCCACGCCCCAGGGGAAGTCGCCCTCGGCGGCGGAGTATTGATTGAGGATGCCGAGCATGTTGCGGGTGTTGTAGCCGGCTCCGTCGGGCGAACTGCTGGTCCAGCTGTGTGTGAAGGAGCCGAGAACCCAGGCGTTCTGGTCGTACTGCCGGGCGATGGCGGATACGAGCCGGAGCGATTTATAGTAGGCGTCCATGTAGAGGAGCACGGGCTGGTCGCCCATGTTGGTCCATTCCTTGCCGAAGTCCACCTCGTTGTGCAGAATCCAGTGGTTGATGCGGCCTACGTTGTTCTTGCTGTAGCGTTCGGCCAGGAAGCTGATGATGGCGGCATAGGCGCAGGTGCTCTCCAGCGTGGTCATGTTGGCCATGCTGTAGTAGCCTCCGTCGCATTCGGGGTGGATCATGAGCGTCTTCATGGCCGCGGGGCAGGCGTCGGGCGAGATGAGCAGGATGGCGCTGGTGACGATGCCGCGCGAGGTGCAGTAGCGCAGCGTGGCGTCGAGGTTGTTTATCTGGTTCTGGTCGATGTAGTAGGAGCGTCCGGCGTAGGAGTAGGTCTGATAGTTGGCGAAGGAGGTGGGCGAGGTGCTGATGAAGGCTGTCAGCACGACGTTGATGGTGACGCTCTTGATGCCCAGCGCGTCGAGGTCGGCTGCGTTGGCGCTCATCCAGAATCCGCCCAGCCCCTTCTTTCCCTGGAGCTTCATGAGGGGTGCCTTGTA
Source organism: uncultured Prevotellaceae bacterium (assembly GCA_946408305.1). The sequence continues at coordinate 4,723 of CAMJRQ010000040.1, read as the reverse complement.
GCGGATATAGATGTCGTCGGCGCAGCGGGCATGGGAAACGAGCTGCGGCGTGCCAGAGGCGAGACTGACCACGGCCCAGCGCGAAAGCAGACGGTCGAAGCGCAGGAAGTTGCGCGCTATGTGGCGGGGGAGCGTCACTTCGAACTCGGTCTCCGTCAGCTCGGTCTGGCTGACGAACTCAGTGAGCTCGGTAGCGTCCTGGTAGAGCGGTATCTCCACGAGGGCGTAGGGACCCTCGCCGTCGGTGTGGCCGCGGACAACGACCGTGGTGTTCTTCACCTCGACGCTCTCCACCTCGGCCTTCGTGTCGGTGGTGGCGAGGTAGGTCTCCAGGTGCTTCGCGAGGCTGCGCTTATAGGCCGCGGCGGGGTCGTCGGGCGCGAGGATCTGAATGTTGCGCAGCTGGATGGCGTAGCCGCTGTTGAAACCGAAGTCGAGCCGCAGCTTCTGCCCCTTCTGCCCCCAGGAGAAGTTGCTCATAGCAGCGCTCAGGTTGATATCCATCTCGCGCCACTGCCCGGCCGTCGACGTCAGGTTGCCGTAGATGCGCGAGCGGTCTTCGGCCCACGAGTTGCCGAAGTAAATCTGGAAACTGGAGATGGTGCGCGAGCATTTGTATTCGAAGACGAGATGGGTCTCATCCTCGGCCAGCGCACGCGAGAGCGCCGAGCTGAAGACGTAGGGGTCGCCGCCCGTGGTGGTGATGCTGTAGACGCCGGTGTTGCTGTCGTAGCCATAGTTCACTTGGTTGGAGCCCGAGCCGGTCAGAGTGAGATAGACCACGGCCTGGGCCGTCAGTGCCCGGAAGAGGCAGGCGAGCGCGAAGAGCGAGAAACGTTTCATTCTTTTTTTCGTTTGTTCTGTTTTTAGGACTGAAGTTGGTTGAATAGCTTGTCGAACACCTGGCGCAATCGGTCGGTGTCGGCAATGAGGCGGTGAAGGCGGTCCAGGTCGGGCTGCTGGGGCGAGGGGTCGAAGAGCAGTTTCAGATAGCCCCCTGGGGCGTATTTCTCGTGCAGATGCTCCACGAAGCGCTCCCAGTGGCCCTCGCGATTGAGCTCGGGATAGTGCGTGAGCCCGAACTCCACCGTGCGGCGGCAGACGCTCTCGGGGCGCACGTCGCGGTCGGCCTCGGCCACGATGCGGCCGTAGAGGTTGCGTGGCGGGTGGCTGGCCGAGGCTCGGTGGTCCTCCACGGCCTGACGCATCACGTCAATCTGCTCCTCCGAGAACCATTGCCGCAGGCGCCGGTCGGCAGCCAGAATCTCTCCGCTCCTCGTGTGGTGGCACTCGCGCGGGCCCTCGAGGCCCAGGTCGTGATAGGCCGCCACGGTGTAGGCCATCGCCGCGTCGGCCCCTGTCTGGCGGGCCAGGCTCAGCGACAGGCCGACGACGCGCTCGGCATGGTCGCGCCGGTGGGCCGCGTCGAACCGTGCGTAGCGAGGCAGAATCTCCTCGTCGATGTAGCTCGCCAGCTCGGGGTCGATGTCAATCATCCTGTCTTTTGTTCCTTGTTTTGTTTGTAAAAACACACTTTCTTCGTGCAAAATTAAGAAAACTTTTTGTACTTTTGTGCAAAATAAAAGAGAAATAAAAACAGCCTCACCCCCTGACCCCACTCTGGAGAGGGAGAAACGAAGAAAAAGAAAATCCCCCTCTCCTCGGAGAGGGGCTTGGGGTGAGGCTTCAACTTTTAACTTAATATGCGTCTCGTAGTCCTCGACGGCTTTGCCGCCAATCCGGGCGACATCAGTTCCGCCCCCTTCCACCGTCTCACCGATGCCACCGGCCAGCCCGTGAAAGTCGAAATCTTCCCTCGCACAGCTCCCGACCAGCTCCTGCAGCGCGCGGCCGGAGCCCAGATGCTGCTCACCAACAAGGTCGTCATCTCCGCCCAAGCCATGGAGCAGCTGCCCCAGCTGCGCTACGTTGGCGTGCTGGCCACCGGCTATAATGTGGTCGACACCGACGAAGCCCACCGCCGCGGCATCGTCGTCACCAACATCCCCGCCTACAGCACCGACTCGGTGGCGCAGATGGTCTTTGCCCACCTCCTCCATATCACCCATCACGTGGCCGAGCATTCCCAAGCCGTCCACGAAGGCCGCTGGCAGTCGGCTCCCGACTTCTGCTTCACCCTCACGCCCCTTCTCGAGCTCTCCGGTCGCCGCATGGGAATCGTCGGCATGGGCCACATCGGCCAGGCCGTGGCTCGCATCGCCCGGGCCATGGGAATGCAGGTGATGGCCCTGAGCAGCAAGAGTTCCCAGGAGCTTGCCGCGCTCGGAGCCACGAAAGCCGAGAGCCTCGAGCAGCTCTTCTGCCAGTCCGACGTCCTGAGCCTTCATTGCCCCCTCACGCCCGAGACGCATCACCTCGTCCGCCGCGAGACTCTCCGCTGGCTCCGGCCCTCGTCCATCCTCATCAACACCGGGCGCGGCCCGCTCGTCGACGAGGCAGCGCTTGCCGAGGCCCTCCGCCAGGGCCGCCTCCTGGCCGCCGGGCTCGATGTACTCACCGAGGAGCCGCCTCGCCAGGGCTCGCCCCTCATCGGCTGCCCGCGCTGTTTCATCACGCCCCACATCGCATGGGCCACGCTCCAGGCCCGCGAGCGGCTCCAGCAGACAGCGCTCCAGAATGTGCAGGCCTTCCTGCGCGGCGAACCACAGAACTGCGTCTGACCAGGAAAAAACGGTGCTTTTACACGGCCGTTACACCACGATGTAATCGTTTTACACCGTGGTGTAATTGTTTTACAGCAGGGTGTAAAAGACAGTGTAAAAGACAGAAAAAAGTGAAGGGCGCGGCCTCGCGGCTGCGCCCTTCGTTTGCTGTTTTGTTTGGAAAAAGTCTAATTGAAATAAATGGGGTTTTTGTTAGATTCAGGCTTCTGCGGGTGTCTCGGTCGTTTCGGCTGTTTCACCCTCGTTAGCCTCTGCTGCGGCCTGGGCTGCTGCCTCGGCCTGTGCTGCTACGAGTGCTGCTTTCTTCTCTGCTACCTTCTTGGCGATTTCCTCGTTGGTCTGCTTCTCAGCCTTGAGTTTCTCTGCCTGTGCGGCTTTCTTCTCGGCTGCGAGCTTGGCTTCGAGGCTGAGCAGACCCTTCTGGCGGTCGGCCTTCCAGGCTGCGAACTTGGCCTCGGCGGCTGCTTCGTCGAAAGCACCTTTCTTGACGCCTCCGCGCAGGTGCTTCATCATGTAGACGCCTTCGCGCGACAGGATGTTGCGCACCGTGTCGGTGGGCTGTGCGCCGGTCTCTACCCAGTAGAGGGCGCGGTCGAATTTCAAATCTACAGTTGCGGGATTGGTGTTCGGGTTGTACGTTCCAATCTTTTCTGTAAACTTACCATCTCGTGGAGCTCTTACATCAGCTATCACGATGCTGTAGAAGGCGTAGCCTTTGCGTCCGTGACGCTGCAATCTGATTTTAGTTGCCATAAATTTTAATTAAACTTTTATAGGTTTGAAACATGCCGCTAACTCGTAACGGCGGCGCAAAGTTACGACAAAAAAGTGAAATGTGGAGCGTTAAACATGAAAAATTATTTGATTTTGTGCAGCTTTCCTTCTTTTTTGCTCCTCCGAGGGGTGTCGTGGCGCCCGGTTTATGGCTGACGGGGACGGACGTTTCCGCCTTCGTCCACGGTGAAGCGTGTGTTGCCCGGGTCGAGCCTGACGTGCTTGAGGCGGGGACATTCCTTGAAGACTTCTTTTCCGAAATCCTCGAGCGTGGCAGGCAGGTTCACGGAATAGAGGTGCTTGCAGAAGGAGAAGGCGTAGTTGCCCACCCGGCGTATACCTTCCGGCAGGGTGGCGCTGAGAAGGGCGTTGCACGAGGTGAAGGCGTTGTGTCCGACGTAGACGACGCTTGCGGGCAGGCTCATGGCGAGAAGGTTGGTGCAACCGCTGAAGGTGCCGTGGCTGATGCCCTGAAGACCGTCGTGGAAGAGGACGCGCCCCAGGTTGCGACAGCGGCCGAAGGCGTAGTTGCCGGTGCGCCGGAGCGAGCTGGGTGCCACGAAGTGGGAGAGGTAGGTGCATTCGTAGAAGGCCGAGTCGGGCAGCGCGTCGAGCTCGACGCCTTCCATGTCGATGGTGCGCAGCAAACCGGAGCGGAGCATGTGGCGCAGCGTGGCGAAGTCGCTGCCGTCCATCTTGCCGCTCAGGCGGATGTGGCGCGTCGTCAGCAGTTCGTCGTCGGAGAGGTGCTCGGCGAGCGTACCGGCCTCGCTGAGACTGACGTCCTTCGTGGCAGGCCGATAGGTGCTGTCTGCCACGTCGATGAGCATCCATTGTTGCTCACTGTAGCCTGACAGGTCGTTCAGGTCGTAGTATCCGTCGCGTTCGCCCGCCCAGCCCATGTTGACGTGCACCTCATTCTTCCTGCACCCGTCGATGATGAAGAGGTGCCCGTCCTTCTCCTTCTCGCTGTAGCCGCGATAGAGCACGGGCCTGCCGGCCTTGAGCTCCGCGAAGATTAGCTGGCGGAAGAGGCTGTCTCGCTGGGGCGTGTCGAACTCGGAACGCTTGTAGATGCACATGAAGTCACTGTAGCCCATGTGCCGCTTCAACGCTCCCATCATGCGGGAAATGGAGGTGCTGCTCACCTCCTCGCCATAGTCGGTGAGGGCCGACACGCCGCAGTCGCTGATGAGTTTGGCCACGGCCACCAGTTCTTCTTTCTGCAGGATGGGTGACAGTGAATGAAACATCAGACTCCAGTC
>CAMJRQ010000039.1 GCA_946408305.1 uncultured Prevotellaceae bacterium | reverse complement strand
TTGAGAGCATCCGCTCCTTCGACGTGGCCACACAGCTCAGTCTCAGCCAGTGCTCCGAGGCCGTCATCGTGCCCGACACCGCGCCGGCGCCCGACTGCGCCCAGTCGTTCCTCTCCTTCCTGCCCGGCGAGGCGCTGCTCGTCCTCAGCAGCGAGGAGGCCGTCGCGGATTCCGTCCGCCAGCTTGTCGGCTCGCGTTCCGATGCCTCCGATGTCATCCTCCAGGACCCTCAAGCCTTCTGCGACGAGCTCTCCCAGCGCCGGCGCCTCCTTCTCCTTGCGGCCGATGTCCCCGCCGATGTGGTCTTTCAGACCCATCCCCAGCCGCTCTTCCACAAGAATTTCGACCTCGTCTGCCCCGCGCTGTCCGATTTTCTGCGCCGGCGCTATCGCCTCGTCATCCTTTCGGCCAATCCCAAGCAGGCCGAGCGTCTGCGCGGCATCTTTGCCGACCGCGGAGCCGACATTCCCTTCTCGGCCCCCGACTTCACGCTCCACGAAGGCTTTGCCGACGACCACCTCCGGCTCGTCCTCTACACCGACCATCAGATTTTCGACCGCTTCCACAAATACTCGCTCCGCAGCGACCGCATCCGAGCCTCGCGGGCCGCGCTCACGCTCCAGGAGCTCCAGAACTTCGAGCCCGGCGACTATGTTGTCCACATGGACCACGGCGTGGGCACATTCGGCGGGCTCGTCCAGATACCCGTTGGCAACCGCCTCCAGGAATCCATCAAGATTGTCTATCGGAACAACGACACCATCTTCGTCCCCATCCACGCCCTCTACAAGGTCTCGAAATACAAGGGTCAGGAGGGCGAGCCGCCGCGCATCAATGCCCTCGGCAGCGGAGCCTGGGAGCGCATGAAGGAGCGCACGAAGACGAAAATCAAGGACATCGCCCGCGACCTCATCCGCCTCTATAGCAAGCGGGCCCAGGAGCCGGGCTTCGCCTTCAGCCCCGACAGCTTTCTCCAGCACGAGCTCGAGGCCAGCTTCGAATACGAGGACACCCCCGACCAGATGAAGGCCACCGCCGACATCAAGGCCGACATGGAACGCCCGCGCCCCATGGACCGCCTCGTCTGCGGCGACGTGGGCTTCGGCAAGACCGAGGTGGCCCTGCGTGCAGCCTTCAAGGCCTGTGCCGACAACAAGCAGGTGGCACTCCTCGTCCCCACCACCGTCCTCGCACTCCAGCACTACCGCACCTTCAGCCAGCGCCTCGAGTCCTTCCCCGTGCGCATCGAATACCTCAGCCGGGCACGCTCCGCCGCACAGACGCGCCAGTTGCTCGCCGACCTCGCCGACGGGCGCATCGACATCATCATCGGAACCCACAAGCTCATCGGCAAGAACGTCCGCTTCAAGGACCTCGGACTTCTCATCATCGACGAGGAGCAGAAGTTCGGCGTCTCCACCAAGGAGAAGCTGCGCCAGATGCGCACCCACATCGACACCCTCACCCTCACGGCCACCCCCATCCCGCGCACCCTCCAGTTCAGCCTCATGGGCGCCCGCGACCTCAGCATCATCCACACGCCGCCACCAAACCGCCGCCCCATTCAGACCCTCCTCCTCCAGCCCACGCCCGACGTCATCACCCAGGCCATCACCCGCGAGCTGCGCCGCGGCGGGCAGGTCTTCTTCGTGGCGCCACGCATCAATCAGCTCCCCGAGCTCGAACGCCTCATCCACCGCTGCGTCCCCCAGGCGCGCGTTGTCATCGCCCATGGGCAGATGCCGCCCCAGGAGCTCGAGCAGGTAATGACCGACTTCATACGCCAGGACTTCGACGTGCTCCTCTCCACCAGCATCATCGAGAACGGGCTCGATATCCCCAATGCCAACACCATCATCATCAGCGGAGCCCACCACTTCGGCCTCTCCGACCTCCATCAGATGCGAGGTCGCGTGGGCCGCTCCAGCGTGGCAGCCTATTGCTACCTCCTCGCCCCGCCCCTCAGCCTGCTCACCCCCGACGCCCAGCGCCGACTGCAGGCCATCGAGAACTATTCCGACCTCGGCAGCGGACTCCACATCGCCATGCAAGACCTCGACATACGCGGAGCCGGCAACCTCCTCGGCGCCGAGCAGAGCGGCTTCATCGCCGACCTCGGCTACGAGGCCTACAAGAAGATTCTTGACGAAGCCGTCCACGAACTGCGCACAGCCGAATTCCCCGACCTCTTCCCCCGCGAGCGCGATGCCCGCCCCGCCGACTACGTGGCCGACTGCGTCGTCGAGACCGACCTCCCCCTCTCCTTCCCGCCCGCCTACGTCCCCACCGACAGCGAGCGCATGATGCTCTATCGCGAGCTCGACAGCCTCGCCACGCCTGACGAGCTCCAGCGCTACTGCCAGCGCCTCGTCGACCGCTTCGGCCCGCTCCCCCCCGAGGCCCGCGAGCTCGTCGCCGTCTCTCCGCTGCGCCGGCTCGGTCGCCGCTTTGCTGCCGAGCGCCTCGTCCTGAAGGGCGGACGCATGCGCCTCATCTTTGCGGCTGACACCCACAACCCCTTCTACACCAGCCCCGCCTTCGACCGCCTTATTGCCTTCGCAGCCACCAACGTCCACCGTTGCCGGCTCGAGGAGCGCAGCGGAAAGCGCAGCCTTCTCGTCGCCGAGGTCGGCTCCGTCAGTCAAGCCCTCGAGCTCCTTCAGCTCATGGCCGAGCCGCTGCCGCCGCAGGCGTAAAGCCTCACCCCTTGCCCCTCTCAGAGGGGCTTATTATTTTAATGTCCGAGGAAAACTGCCTGAAAGGCCAAAGCAGATTGGTCTTTTAGGCAGTTTCCCCGGACGTTGCAATTATTTTACTCTCCATGCTTAAACATTTCTTACCAACCGCTCTCCGATGCCCTTTGGAAGGGTGTCCAAAACTTATTGGCAAAAGGGCGGATTCTCCTTGCAAAAGGTTAGATTTTGGCGTCCTTCTGCAAATCTGGAAAAAAATAACTTGCTGATTATTAGCACATCCGAAATTCGCTCGCTGGTCAGCAAACTTCGGTTAGGGTCAAATTGACGGCATTCTCAGACAATGACAACGTGTTATCTTGTCCAACGCAACGTGTTGCGTTGCCCCAAACTCCACGTTGCTTTGCCTCGAGTTGACTGTTGCGGCAAACCAGGAAACGTAAAATGTCGCATAAAAGTCACTGCCTGATGTGTGTCGATGACAAAATATTTGTGCGTAGCGAAGCATCTGTCGCGGCGCGCGAAATCTCTGATGACCCTTTTGAGGGCTAAACCTTTCCCCCAGATGCTGAAATGAGGATGCGATTATGGGTGCTCAGGAAACCCTTAACCCTTTCTCCTCAAACCCTTAACCGTTTCGGGCAAAGGCCTGCGTGTTTTTGCATCGTATCGTGCCCCGGTGGTTTGTTCAGGCGGGATTGAAGGCGTTGATGAGCTGGGCGATGCGCTCTACCTCGGCATCGGTGAGCAGGCTGTGGATGGGGAGCGAGAGTATCTGGCTGTGGATGCGCTCGGTGATGGGGAAGCGCAAGTGGCTCCATTCGGCATAGGCGGGCTGGCGATGGGGCGGCGTGGGATAGTGCACGAGGGTCTGCACGCCGCGCTCGGCGAGGTATTGACGCAGGGCGTCGCGCTGGGGGCAGCGGACGGGGAAGACGTGATGGACATCGGAGAGCGGCTCGGCGGGCTGGGACGTGAGGGTGACGAGGGGGTTGTGGATGAGCTGCCGATAGAGCTGGGCTACGTGGCGCCGATGCTCGTTGCGGGCGTCGAGCTGTGGCAGCTTGGTGCGCAGCACGGCGGCCTGGAGCTCGTCCATGCGGCTGTTGACGCCCTTGAGTTCGTTGTGATACTGCCGCAGGGAGCCGTAGTTGGCCAGACAGCGCACGGTGTGGGCCAGTTGCTCGTCGTCGGTGCAGACGGCTCCGGCGTCGCCCAGCGCACCCAGGTTTTTGGTGGGATAGAAGCTGAAGGCGGTGGCGTGGCAGAGGTGGCCGGCGCGGCGCCCGCCGAGGATGGCCCCGTGGGACTGCGCGGCATCGTCGAGCACGAGCAAGCCATGGCTGCGTGCGATGTGGTTTATCTCGTCCATGGGGCAGAGACGTCCGTAGAGGTGGACGGGCAGGAGGGCGCGGGTGCGCTCGGTAATGAGGGGCTCTATGAGGTCGGGGTCAATCAGCAGCGTGTCGGGCCGGGGCTCGCAGAGGACGGGGCGCAGGCGGGCGCGGCTGATGGCCAGGATGGTGGCGATGTAGGTGTTGGCCGGCACGATGACCTCGTCGTCGTCTTGCCAGGCATGAATCTGACGCCAGGCGACGAGAGCAAGGGTGAGGGCGTCGAGCCCATTCCCGACGGCCACGCAGTGGCTGGCTCTGGTGTAGCGCGCAAATTCCGTCTCGAAAGCCTCCGTCTCCTCGCCCAGCAGGAACCATCCGCGGCGCGCCACGCGTTCGAGGGCCTGGGTGAGCTGCGGCTCGTAGGAGGCTGTGATGCGCTGCAAGGGGAGATAGTCGATGCGAGCCGTGGGGTCTGCAGCGGGCTGCGGGAGCATACGGTCGGCAGTGTCGGGGGTGAGGGTTATTTCGTAGGTGTCGCGGCAGACGGCCCGTCCGCCGAGGCTCTCCTTGTGGGCCACGAGGGCGTCGTCGGCCAGCGAGCCGTCGGGGGCCGATGGCCCAAAGTCGATGTAGTCCATCTGGCGGTAGCGCTCGGTGGTGAGGTGGTGGAAGAGGAGGTCGAGTGCTCCGCCCTCACGTCCCTCGGGACTGGCTGCCACGTGCCTGACGAGCGCCACCGAGCGCAGTTCGAAGACGAGGGCTCCGGCCACAATCTGGCGGTTGAGGCGCACGAGATAGAGCTTGATGTGGGATGGGAATGCAGCTATGAGCTGGGCGAGTTGCTGGGCCGAACCGGTGGGAGCCTGCAGCGCGGGAAGGTGGCAGAAGGCTTCGACCGAGTCGTGGTCGCCCTCGAGGAGACGGTCGATGGAGAACCCGTTGTCGATGGCCCGGCGGGCCTGCTGGCGGCGCAGGGCCGAGGAGCGCAGCGGCTGTCGGACGGAGAGCACTGTGGAGACCGTGCGAAAGCTGAGACGGGCCTGGGCGCGGAAGAGGGCGTAGAGGTCTTCGTCGGCCGGCAACTGACTATAGATGTGGGGCAGGGGACTATAAAGCATCCGGCGGGCCTGCATGAAGGAGATGTAATAGCGGAAGATGGCCTGCATGGCATGGAGGGCGTCATGCTGGGTGGACTCGGGGCGCAGCAGCAAGGCGCCGCACGAGGGGACGGGATGAGAGCAGACGGTGAGGGAAGGCTCGTCCCATGTGGCTGCCAGCAGCGCCACCAGCTTCTGGACTGAGAGAGGCGCTTCGCCGTGAGCCTCCTCCGGGCTCAGGTCGGAGAAGACCATCACCGAACAGTCGGTCTGCTCGGCAGAGACAAGGTCGACAAAGGCGCGGCGATGGACGAAGGAGCCGTTTTTGGATTGCGAGACAAATTCGTCCCACAGTGCCCGATGGTTTACGGAATAGGGAATGACAGTCGTGGCCATGAGGATAAATTTTCTGCAAATGTACGAAGAAATTCAAAGCAAATGAGATAAAGGCAGCGAATAATAACAGCAAAGAACCGCGAATTACACGAATTTATCGAATTATTTTCGAACCGATGCTCCCTAATCTCTAATCTCTAATCCAAAAATGCGCCCCGCATTTTTTGCTTTTCTGCTCGCTTAATCGTAACTTTGCGGGGCGAAAAGGAAAGCGAGAAAAATGGAAGTGAAGATACCCGAAAAAGAGGTGGTGCGAGCGGCACAGCAGGGCATGGACGAATTCGTCGGCCTCTTCCGCGACCGCATCATGGAGGCCGTGGGCGGAGCGCTGACGACCGAGACGCTGCCGCGTCTGTCGGCCGACCAGACAACGCTGGTGGCCTATCTCATCGTGCGCGATGAAGTGATGGACGGAGGTTTCGTCCAGCTGATTCACAACGGATACGGGCCCTTCATCTTCCTGAATCCCTTCGCCAAGGCCATGGACCAATGGGGCGAGCGCGATTTCCGCAACCTTATTTATAAAGGTAGGACGCTCTACGAGAAATATGGCAAGGCTCTGGAGCGCGACTGCACCGACGAGGAATTCATGGCGCTCTATGAGCAATATCCCGCTTTCGACGATCTGGACGACGCCTTCGTGGAGATGGAAGAGGAACTGACCGCCCGTGTGGCCCACTATGTCGACGAGCACCTGGAGGATTTTGCCACCATAGTCAAAGAGGAGGAGTGATGGCACGAAAGACACAGCCAACGCCCCAGAAACGGGGCATCAACATAAAGAACAAGCGAGCCGAGTTCGATTTCCTGCTCTTCGACAAATATACGGCCGGCATCGTCCTGACGGGTACCGAGATAAAAAGCATCCGCAGCGGAAAAGCCAGTCTGACCGACACCTACTGCATCGTGCAGCGAGGCGAGGTGTGGGTGAAGAACATGTACGTAGCCCACTACGAGCAGGGAAGCTACAACAACCACATCGAACGGCGCGACCGCAAGCTCCTCCTGCAGCGCAAGGAGATAAGACGCATCGGGCAGACCATCAAGAACCCGGGCTTCAGCCTGGTGCCCACACTGCTCTTCATCGACGAAAACGGACTGGCCAAGCTCGACATCTACGTCGTGCGTGGCAAGAAGGAGTTCGATAAGCGGCAGACGCTCAAGGCGAAGGACGACCGGCGCGAAATGGACCGGGCGCGAAAGAATAATTGATCCTCTTGACAATAGACCGGTGACCATTCAATCATTAAGCGACGCCCTGCAGGAGCGCATCCTGCTGCTGGACGGGGCCATGGGGACGATGATTCAGTCCTGCGGCCTTTCGGAGGAAGACTTCCACTGTCGTGCGACGGAGAGAGCCGCTGCGGCTTTGCGTGGCAACAACGACCTCCTCTCGCTTTCGCGGCCCGATGTGGTGCTCGGCATCCATCGGCGCTATCTCGAGGCCGGAGCCGACATCATCACCACCAACACCTTCAACGCCCAGCGCATCTCACAGGCCGACTACGGTTGCGAAGCGCTCGTGAAGGAACTGAACACCGAGGCAGTCGGCCTGGCCCGGCAAGCAGCACACGAATTCAGCACGCCCGAGTGGCCCCGATACGTCGTCGCCACGGTGGGCCCTACGAACAAGTCGTGCTCGCTCAGCCCCGATGTGGAGAATCCCGCGCACCGCAGCATCTCGTTCGACGAAATGGCCTCGGCCTACGAAGAACAGATGGAGGCACTGCTCATGGCAGGCCCCGACGCTATCCTGCTCGAAACGGTCTTCGACACACTCAACGCCAAGGCTGCCATCTTCGCTTTCCAGGAGGCTTCGCTAAAGACTGGCATCAAACTCCCCCTGATGCTCAGCGCCACGCTCAACGACCGCCACGGACGCCTGCTCTGCGGGCAGACGCTCGAGGCCCTGCTCATCAGTGTGGCCCATGCCGGACTGCTCTGCATCGGGCTGAATTGCTCGTTCGGGGCTGCCGAGATGCTGCCCTCGTTGCGCCGCCTCGCCTCGCTGGCCCCCTGCTATGTCTCGGCCCACCCCAATGCCGGACTGCCCAACGAGATGGGCTCCTACGACCAGACGCCCGAGATGATGGCACGCGCCGTCAGACCTTTCATCGAAGAGGGATTAGTGAACATCCTGGGAGGGTGCTGCGGGACCACGCCCGAGCACATCGCCGCGCTGCGACCGCTTCTCGGCCACGGAAAGCGCCGCACGCTGCCTGCAGCCCACTCGGCGGCCACACTCCGCCTGTCGGGGCTCGAGCCGCTCGAACTCACGCCCGAGGTGGCTTTCATTAACGTGGGCGAGCGTTGCAATGTGGCTGGCTCACGCCGCTTCTTGCGTCTCATCCGCGAGAAAGCCTACGACGAAGCGCTGCAGATTGCACGCCGTCAGGTGGAGGATGGAGCGCTGGTGCTCGACATCAACATGGACGACGGACTGCTCGATGCCCGAACCGAGATGTGCACGTTTCTGAACCTGCTGGGCAGCGAGCCCGACATCTGCCGCGTGCCCCTCATGATTGACAGCAGCCGCTGGGAGGTCATCGAGGCGGCGCTGAAATGCGTGCAGGGTAAATCGGTGGTCAACAGCCTGAGCCTGAAAGAGGGTGAGGACATCTTCCTGGCCCGAGCCCGGCAGATTCGCCGGCTGGGTGCAGCAGTTGTCATAATGGCCTTCGACAAAGAGGGGCAAGCCACTACACTGGAACGTCGGATTGCCATCTGCCAGCGAGCCTATCGCCTGCTGACGGAGCGAATCGGCTTCCCAGCCGAAGACATCATCTTCGACCCCAACATCCTCTCCATCGCCACCGGAATCAGCGAGCACGACGGCTATGCGCTCCATTTCATCGAGGCTACCCGATGGATTCGGCAAAACCTGCCCGGCGCGCACGTCAGTGGGGGAGTGAGTAACCTGAGTTTTGCCTTCCGCGGCAACAACTATCTGCGCGAGGCGATGCACGCCGTTTTCCTCTATCATGCCCGCAGGAGTGGACTCGATATGGCCATCGTAAATCCTTCGGAGCGAGTTTGCTATGACGATATTCCTGCAGAACAGCTTCAAGTGATTGAAGATGCCATCCTGCGCCCGTCGACTGAGGCAACGGAACGTCTGACGGAACTGGCTGCA
>CAMJRQ010000038.1 GCA_946408305.1 uncultured Prevotellaceae bacterium | reverse complement strand
CCGAGGAGAAACACGAGCGCAGCCAGCTCTTGCTCCAGCTGAGCGAAGAGAAGCTGAACACCTTCTATAATAAATACGTGCGCGCGCGGAGGCCCATACTGCTCGAGCACAGCCGCACACCGGGCCTCATGCACGGATTCACCGATAACTACATCCGCGTGGAGCTCGCCGTGCCCCCCACGCAGCCGGACAACGAGATAGTCATGGCCGAGCTGGGCGAATGGAATCGCGAGCACGACGCGCTGGTGGCTACGCTACTTTAAGAGACGATGAAACGAATTTCGATAGTCATTCTGAACTGGAACGGGCGCCGCATGATGGAGCGCTTCCTGCCATCCGTGATGGCTCATTCCGACCTGGCCGATGTCATCGTGGCCGACAATGCCAGCGAGGACAATTCGGTCGCCTGGCTCGCCGAGAACTACCCCGGGCTGAGGTGCATCCGGCTCGACCGCAACTATGGTTTTGCCGATGGCTACAACCGGGCGCTGCGCCAGGTGGAGAGCGAGTTCTACGTGCTGCTGAACAGCGATGTCGAGGTCACCACGGGCTGGCTTCGCCCTCTGCTGACGTATATGGACGAGCACCCCGACGTGGCCGCCTGCCAGCCCAAACTGCGGTGCGAGTGGCAGCGCGACTCGTTCGAATATGCCGGTGCCGCCGGAGGCTTCGTCGATGCCCTGGGCTATCCCTATTGCCGGGGCCGTCTGATGTCGACCGTCGAGCGCGACCATGGGCAGTATGACGAGCCGATGTCCGTACTATGGGCCACGGGTGCCGCCCTGCTGATACGTGCCGAGGATTATTGGCAGGTGGGCGGACTCGACGGGCGCTTCTTTGCCCATCAGGAGGAGATCGACCTCTGCTGGCGCCTGCGCAGCCGGGGCAGGGGAGTGGCCTGCGTGCCCCAGAGCGTGGTCTATCACCTGGGCGGAGGCACGCTGCCCAAGGACAATCCGCGCAAGACGTTCCTCAACTTCCGCAACAACCTGCTCCTGCTCTACAAAAACCTGCCCGAGGAGCGCCTCCGCCCCGTCATGCGCCGTCGCTTTTGGCTCGATGCGCTGGCCAGCCTCCAGTTCTTGCTCACCGGCCAATGGGCCAGTGCCAGAGCCGTGTGGCGTGCCCGTCGCGCCTTTGGCCGCATGTGCCCCGATTTCGAGGCCGACCGCCGCGCCAACCTGGCCGCCATGCGCCTTTCGCCCGTTCCCGAGCAGGGCACCTTCTCCCTCCTCTGGCAATATTACGTCCGCCGCAAGCGCCGTTGGAGCGACTTGCCGTAGGAGCGTCTCCCCGTGCCTGCCGCTCGCTTCTTTGCCGACTTCTTTACAAGGAAGACCTTTCCGGCGCGACTTTTTTCGGACACATCGCGTTTCCTGGTTTGTTGCGAAAGGCAACTCGGGCCAACGCAACGTGGAGTTCCGCCCCACGCAACACGTTGTTCCGACCTCCGCAACACGTTGTCTTTTCCAGTGAATGCCGTCATCTCCGCCCAAACCTCGGTTTGCTGGCCGACGAGCGAATTTTGAAAGCATTGATAATCAGATGGTTAATTTTTCGATAATTCCCGAAGACGGCGAAAATTCAACCTCTCGCCATGAAAATCCGCCCTTTTGACAAGCGTTTCTGCCCACACCTCCGAAGGTTCGGATTGGGCGGATGGTAGGAAATGCTGACAGCGGAAAGGTAAAAAATGCACTCATGCAGAGCCGAATTAATCCTGTGCGGCTTCACTCCCCCTCTCCAAGGGGGAGAGTTGGGGGCAAGCAATTGCTCCCCTTGTAGAGGGCAGACGCAAGTTAGGCGTTAGCGTCTGGGGAGCGAAGCGACGGAGGGCAAGGCTGTCCGGAGGACTGAGGGGAGAAAATCCGCAGGGATTCCCCTGATGGCTGACTTCACTTTCTTGCCGTTAGCCCTGCGGCCCCGGCTTACTCCTTCAGGATTCTCACGCCGCCCTTGTCGGCACTCGAAACGCTCTGGGCATAGGCTCGCAGTGCTTTCGAGACGGTGCGCTGACGCTGCAGCGGGCGTTGCGGGCGGGCCGCCAGCACGTCGTCTGCGAGGCGCACGTTGATGCTGCGGGCGGGGATGTCGATGTCTATGATGTCGCCATCCACTATCTTGCCGATGTTGCCGCCGCTGGCCGCCTCGGGCGAGATGTGGCCGATGGAGAGTCCGCTCGTGCCGCCCGAGAAGCGTCCGTCGGTGATGAGGGCACACTCCTTGCCCATGTGCATCGATTTGATGTACGAGGTGGGGTAGAGCATCTCCTGCATGCCGGGGCCGCCCTTGGGGCCTTCGTGGGTGATGACCACCACGTCGCCTTTCTTGACCTTGCCGCCCAGAATGCCTTCGCAGGCGTCTTCCTGCGAGTCGAACACGACGGCCGGTCCCGAGAAGCGCCAGATGCTCTCGTCCACGCCGGCCGTCTTCACGACGCAGCCGTCCTGAGCGATGTTGCCGAAGAGGATGGCCATTCCGCCGTCGCGGGTGTAGGCATGCTCGATGTCGCGGATGCAGCCCGTGGCGCGGTCTGTGTCGAGTGTCTCGTAGCTGGTGTCCTGCACGCCCAGCTGGTTGCAGAATTTGCCGGCAGGGGCCGAGGAATAGATTTCCCAGGGCGACATACGGCCGTCGATGCTCTCTTTCAGCTTCTCGTTGCCGATGATGGCGTAGCGGGCGATGTCCTGGGCCAGCGTGGCTCCGTTCACGCGGCGCACGCTTGTGTCGATGAGTCCGCCCTTGGCCAGCTCGCCCAGCAGCGAGAGCATTCCGCCGGCGCGGCCACATTCCTGCACGCTGTAGCGCTGGCTGTTGGGGGCCAGTTTGCACAGGAAGGGGGTGCGGCGCGACAGGGCGTCGATGTCCTTCATCGTGAAGTCCACACCAGCCTCCTGCGCCACGGCCAGCAGGTGGAGCACCGTGTTGGTGGAGGCGCCCATGGCGATGTCCAGCGTCATGGCGTTGAGGAAGGCCTGCCGCGTGGCTATCGACCTGGGCAGCACGCTCTCGTCGCCCTCGGCGTAATATGCCATGGCGTTCCGGACCACCTGGCGGGCTGCTTCCTTCATCAGCCGTATGCGGTTCTTGTGGGTGGCCAGGATGGTGCCGTTGCCGGGGAGCGAGAGTCCGATGGCCTCGGTCAGGTTGTTCATCGAGTTGGCCGTGAACATGCCCGAGCAGCAGCCGCATCCTGGGCAGGCGCGGTTCTCCACTTCGGCCAGTTCCTCGTCCGACACGCTCGGGTCGGCACCCTTCACCATGGCGGCGATGAGGTCGAGGTTTTCGCCCTTGTATTGGCCGGCTTCCATCGGTCCGCCCGAGACAAAGACGGCCGGTATGTTCAGTCGCATGGCGGCCATCAGCATACCCGGAGTGATCTTGTCGCAGTTGGAGATGCAAATCATGGCATCGGCCTTGTGCGCATTGACCATGTATTCCACCGAGTCGGCGATGATGTCGCGCGAGGGCAGCGAGTAGAGCATTCCGTCGTGGCCCATGGCGATGCCGTCGTCGATGGCTATGGTGTTGAATTCTGCGGCATAGCATCCCATGCTTTCAATCTCCTTTTTTACGATTTGTCCGGCCTCGTGCAGGTGGGTGTGGCCCGGCACAAACTGGGTGAACGAATTGACGATGGCGATGATGGGGCGTCCGAATTGTTCGCGCTTCATTCCGTTGGCCACCCACAGGGCGCGGGCTCCGGCCATGCGGCGTCCGTCGGTGCAGACGCTGCTTCTGAGTTTAATCTTGTATTCCATGCTTCTCCGTTGAGAATTATTCGAGGGCAAAGTTGTACTGTCCCTGCGAGATTTCAATTTCCGTTACGTTCTCTTCTTTCGTGTCGGCCGAGACGATGCCGCGACCGGTCTTCAGCCGCCGTCCGCTCTCGGTTATCTGGCCGGGTTGTGCCGGCAGGACGACGGTGGCCGTCGAGCCCACGGGAACGGTCACTTCCAACTGTCTCAGCTTGCCCTCCCGGCTCAGCACGCGCGATGCCATGCGTCCCTGCGGCGTTTGGAGCGCATAGTAGACACTGTCGAGCCCTGCGGTGGGGATGGGCTTTACGCGGAAGTGGCGATATCCGGCTCCGTCGGCCGTCACGTTCACTCCGGCCAGATGGCGGGAAAACCATGTCAGTCCGCCGCCAAACATCGGGTGGTTGCGCGAGGCTTCGCCGTTCCAGTTCTCCCATGTCACGGTGGCTCCCTGGCGAATCCAGTTGCCATAGCTGGGGTAGTCCTCCTTCAGGATGGCCGTCATGGCCACGTCGTGCAGGCCGTTGTCCGAGAGTGTCTCGAAGAAGAACTTGGTGGTGACGAAGCCCGTGTTGATGTGTCCGTCGTGGTCCTGCATGATTTCGCGGCGCAGCGTGGCCCTCACGTCGGCTTTCCTTTCCTCGGGCACGCCCATCCACAGAGCCAGCACGTTGGGTCCGAAGTCGCCGTAGCTCCGTGCCTCGGCGTTGTAGAACTTGCGGTGGAAGGCCTCCTTCGTGCGTTCGGCGATGGCGTGATAGGTCTCGTAGTCCGTCTCCTCGCCCAGTGCGCGGGCGGCCAGCGCGGTGTTCTCAGCGCAGAGCCACAGGTAGAAGGTGTGAACGATTTCGTCGTTGGGCTGTCCGTAGGGCGGCACCCAGTCGCCCAGGTTGAACCAGTAGCAGGGCTGCTTCGACTCGAAGTTGAGTTTTTGTTGCAGCATGGTGCCTTCGGGCGTGACCCACTGGAGCATGTGGCGCACCTGCTCCTTCATGGGCACGAAGTTGTCGCGCAGCATGCCCAGGTCGCCGTATTGCATGTAGTATTCCCAGGGGATGACGTTCATGGCTGCTCCCCATGCCACGCCGCCGCCGCATCCGGGCTGCCAGGGGGCGCCGTTGGGCACGTATCCGTCAATCGGGTTCTGGGCGTCGCGCATGTCGCGCACCCATTTCTGATAGAAGGCTGCGGCGTCGAAGTTCAGCATGACCATGGCGGCAGCAATCTGTCCGTCGCCCGTGTAGGGCGAGCGTTCGCGGTGGGGGCAGTCGCTGGCAATGCCGCCGTGCATGTTGTCCATCTGCGAGCGTTGCCAGATACGGTTGATGGTGTTCAGTAGTTGATTGCTGGTGTGGAACTCGGAGCAGAGCCGCACGTCGGTGTTCACGGCTTCGGCCTGAATCTGCGAGGCCTGCAGGTTGTCCAGCCCGCTCACTTCCACGCGAGAGAAGACATACCAGGTGAAGCGCGGGGCATAGCTCTCGTTGCCCGTGCCCTTCATGTAGTATTCCTCCTTTCCGAGGGGCGATTCGCAGATGTATCTCACGCCGATTTTCTGTCCGGCCTTGCCGTTGAGGCCCTTCAGCCTCACCCATCCCGAGACTTCTTTTTCAAAGGCCACCTCGTAGTTGCCCTTCGCGTTGCGCGTCACGCTCAGCGGTTGCATCACCTCGCATATCTTGTCGGTCGGTGCGGTGTGGGCCGTCAGCTTGCCCACGGGTGCCTCGGCCCTCTTGGCCGGCGTCCACAGGCTCTCGTCGCATCCGGCTTCGGCCCACAGGGGAGTCTCCAGCCGGGCATCGTAGACCTCGCCGTCGTAGACGCCCGTCATGGTGATGGCCGAGGGGCGCGTCAGCCACGTCTCGTCGGTGGCAATCACTTGCCGCGAGCCGTCGTCGTAGGTCACCTCTATCTGACAGAGCAGGCAGGGCACGCCGAAGGAGCGCACCCAATGGGACGAGCAGCGATAGAAACCGTCGCCCAGCATGGCGCCCACGGCATTCGGGCCCGGGCGGAGCATGTCGGTGACGTCGTAGGCGAGGTACATCACGCGGTAGGCAGTGAACGTCGGGTCGAGTGCCAGCCCGCCCTTGTCCAGGTCCTTGCGTTTCGTGTAGTTCGTGAAGTTGGGCACCAGATAGTCCTCTCCGACGCGCTGTCCGTTCACATATAGCTCAAAGTATCCGCCCGCCGTCACGAAGGCCTTGGCCTGACGTATGCCTTTTCCGGTGCTGAAGGCTTTCCGGAAGAGGGGCACTCCCTGCGGCTGGTCGCTCGAAATCCATTGCGCCTTCCAGTCGGTGGGCGAGAGCAGGCCCATGCCCCATCGGCCCACGGGGCTCCACTGCGAGGCCTTCTTCTTCCGGTTCCACACCTGCACTCGCCAGAAGCAGTCCTGGCCCGAGCGCAGGGCACGGCCGGAATAGGGCACGAGCGTGGAGCGCTGGCTCTCGGTGCGCCCGCTGTCCCAGAGGTCGTATTCGCCGGCCTCGAGCTTCTCTGCCGTCGAGGCCACCACGATGCGATAAGCTGTCTGGCACTCGCCACGCGTCCCCTCGGCGGCCTCGTTCACCCACGAGAGGCGCGGATGGGAGGTGTCGACGGTTGTCGGGTCGGTCATGTGTTCTACGGTCAGATGCCCGGGGCTCAGCTGTGCCCTCAGTGCTGCCGGAAGCCATGCGAGCAGCAGGGCGGCGGCAATGCGTTGGGTGATGGATAGCGTTCTCATGTCTCCTCTTTCTTTGTTAACACCACAAAATTACGAATTCTTTCCCGTAAATCCCTTCCCGAGCGGGAATTATTTCGCCCCGACGCGTCTAAAACTTTACATTATGAGGCAGAGAACGAAAAAAAATAGTACCTTTGTCACCGAAAACTCATAAAACCCTCTACGGACGATGAAACGCATCCCCTTTGTCCTGCTTCTGGCAGTCCTCTCCCTGCAGCCCGCGCTGGCACAGTATTTTAAGACCTTCACCACCCGCGCCGACGGCTCCCAACTCATGTCCTATGCCTCGGGTGCCTCGGGCACGTCGGTGGGCAATCTCATCTCGCTCCAGAAGAACGTGCAGTATCAGACCATGGGAGGCTTCGGCTTTGCCATGACCTACAGCACCTGCTACAACCTCATGCAGATGCATCCGCGCGACCGCCATGCCTTTCTGATGCGCACGTTCAGCCCCACCACGGGTTACGGCGTCAGCTACGTGCGCATGAGCATCGGTTGCAGCGACTTCAGCAGCACCGAATATTCGCTCTGCGACACGCGCGGGCTGGAGAACTTCCAGCTCCACAGCGACGAGCTCAACTACGTCATCCCCATTCTGCAGGAGGTGCTGGCCATCAACCCCGACCTGAAGATTATCGGCACTCCCTGGACGTGTCCGCGCTGGATGAAGGTGAAGGACCTCACGTCGCTCGAGCCCTACAACTCGTGGACGTCGGGCCAGCTCAATCCCGCCTGCTACGACGACTATGCCCAGTATTTCGTGCGTTTCGTCCAGGCCATGGCCGAGCACGGAATCCCCATCCATGCCGTCACGCCCCAGAACGAGCCTCTCAACCGCGGCAACTCGGCCAGCCTCTACATGCCCTGGCAGGACGAGGCCGCCTTCGTCGCCCGCCTGGCTCCGGCCTTCCACCGCGCCGGCCTGCAGACGAAGATTTATGTCTTCGACCACAACTATAACTACGACAACATCCAGGACCAGGTGGACTATCCCATCAACGTCTACAACACGCTCCCCTCCGACCTCGAGGGAGCCGACCTCGTGGCCGGCTCGGCCTGGCACAACTATGGCGGCAACCCCAGCGAGCTCGACGACATACGTTCCAAGTCGCCCGCCAAGGACCTCATCTTCACCGAGGCCAGCATCGGAACATGGAACGACGGGCGCAACCTGGAGGCCAATCTGCTGAGCGACTTCAGCTGGTCCATGCTGGGCACGGTCAACCGCTATTGCAGCGCCTACATCGTCTGGAACATGATGCTCGACCTCAACCGCGGCCCCAACCGCCCTGGAGGCTGCACCACCTGCTACGGAGCCGTGGACATCGACCCCGCCGACTATCACACCATCACGGCCAACAGCCACTACTACATGATTTGCCACATGGCCGCCGTCGTGCGTCCCGGTGCCCGCCGCATAGGCTACCAGACCAGCCAGACGGGCCTCGACATGGCTGCCTTCCAGAACCCCGACGGCTCCTACGGAGTGGTCTTCTGCAACGAGACGACGCAGGAGCGCAAAGTCACCGTGATGGGCTCCGGAGTGGGCTTCACGGCGGTCACCGTGCCGGCTCGCAGCCTCGTCTCCGTCCTGCTTACCAACGACGACCCCGACCCGCTGATGCTCATCGGCTCCACGCCCATGCAGCGCCAGAGCCAGGGTCGCTACACGCTCTCGCTCGACATGCAGCAGGGCGAGGCCCTCACCACCAGCTTCCTCCCCCAGGAGCTCGACGGCTGGTATGTCGACCCCGACTTCCTTCGCGTCGATGCCGAAGGCCGCATCTGCCTGCAGGCACTCTCGGGCCGCTTCACGCTGACGGCCGACCTCAACGAGCGCTCGCTCCTCGTCGAACCTGCCCCCCAGCCGCTCACGGCCGACGCTCAGGGCAACCTCTACGTCATCGGCGCCGCGGGCTCGGTGGGTAAGCCCTACTATGTGCGTGGCTCCGACTGGCAGCTCGCCCGTGCCATCCCCATGGCCGAGGTGAGCGACGGCATCTACCAGCTCACGCTCATCGTGGGCCAGCAGCTCTCGCCCACCGACGTCCAGTTCGGCTTCTATGGCAACAACCAGCAGTGGACACCCCAGTTCATGGGGCGCACCGGCAGCGAATATCGCATCACCTCGCGCGACCTCACCTTCGCCGTGGGCAGCGGCATGCTCTCGCACCCCGACGGCACCGTCTATCTGCGCACCGCCTCGGCGCTGCAGCGCGATGCCATCTATCGCCTCACCGT
>CAMJRQ010000037.1 GCA_946408305.1 uncultured Prevotellaceae bacterium | reverse complement strand
AGGGTGACGTTGCCCCCGTAGCGGCTCTCGTATCCGGCCAGTTCGGCCGAGATGGGTGTGCCGCCGCGCGTGGAGAGCGTCACGCTGACCAGCCCGTTGTGTAGCACCACTTCCTCCTCGGCACCCTCGCGCTGGGCAAAGAAAATCGAGGTGCTGTCGGCCGTCGTCTGTGTCGCTGCTGCCTCTGCCTGCCGAGCCAGTGCTGCAGCTTCGGCCTGTTCGCGCTCTGCAGCCGCAATGCTGTCGCGCTGTGCCATCTGTTGCAACTCGGCCTCGCTCGGCCGGCCGTACCAGCTGAAGACCATTACCACGAGTGTTATCAGTACGAATCCTGTGATTGTATTCTTGTCCATAAGTGTGTGAATGTTTCCTTTTAAGTCGCAAATTTACGAAAAAATCTGCAAAACCTGTGGCATGAACAGCCAAAAATGTGTACCTTTGCCCTCAAATTAAGTAAAATCGAAGCAAGCAATGAGCATACGCCCCCTTCTTTTGTCACTCTCCTTTACCATCGCCTCGCCAACCGTGCTGTGTTCCCAGACCGAGGCGCTTCCCCCGACAGTGCCGGTCGACAGTGCCCTCACACAGCTCGTCGCCCAGTATCAGACCGCCCTGCAGCAGCTGGTCAGCGAGCGCGACACAGCCAATGAGCGTGCCCTCCCTGCGCTCGTCCCCGACGCCTATTTCTATCAGCTCCTCTCCGCGCCGACGCTCTATTCTGCCCCCGTCCATCAGACCGTGGGCTCGCGCCTCTCCCACTCCGACCCGCAGATGCTCCGGCTTCAGGCCGTGAACAGCGTCCTCGCCCGGCTCTACACGCAGCATCCCTCGCTCGTTGTCCAGACCGAGGAGGCCGTGCGCGAGCAGGGCAAGTTGCGCGAGGACATCGCCGAGAAGATTCACACGCAGGACCAGCTCTCCTCGCACCTTGTGGCAGCCAGCCTCAAACCTCAGGCCGACGAGGTGGCCGAGGTGAAGACGCGCCGCCCCAACTTCTGGAAATTCCCCGGCACCGCCTCCTTCCATTTCACTCAGAACTACTACTCGAAGAACTGGGTCGGACAGGAGAACCGCTATTCGGGCCTCTCCACCCTCATACTGAACGCCAATTACAACGACGAGCGCCATCTCACTTGGAACAACAACCTGAACATGGGCCTCGGCTTCCAGACGAACAAGAGCGACAAGCGGCGCACCTTCCGCCCCACCACCAACTCCATCGTCTATACCACCAACGCCGGTCTCAAGGCCATCAAGACCTGGTCCTACACGGCCAACGTGCGCGTCGCCACGCAGATAGTCCCCGTCTACGACCCCAACACCGACCGTGTCTCCACCGACTTCCTCTCACCCATGGACGTCACCATCGGTCCCGGTATGGGCTCCCCCTTCAAGTTTGGAAAGAAGAAGAAATTCACCGGCAACATCAACATCCAGCCACTGGCCTATAATATAAAATATGTACAGCGCGCGAGCCTCGTCACCCGCTACGGCGTCCGACCCGGTCACCACAGCAAGCACACCTTCGGTCCTTCGGTCAACGTCACCTACGCGTGGCCCATCGCTGCGCAGGTAAGTTGGACAGGCGGCCTTAACTGGTATAGCAACCTCCACCTCACCCGCATCGACTGGACCAACCGTTTCGACTTCACCGTGAACAAGTTCATCTCGGCCACGCTCAATATTCACCCCATCTTCGACGACTCGTCGCCTCAGTGGAAGGGCAAGCACGATTACATCCGCATGGAAGAGAACCTCTCCCTGGGCCTCACCTATAACTTCTGACGCCGCGTGACCATCACCTCAGCCGAATACCAGACGAGCCTGCCGCGCGTGGAGCTCTGCCCGCAGACCGATGTGCCCGAATACGCCTTCATCGGGCGTAGCAACGTGGGCAAGTCGAGCCTCATCAATATGCTCACCGGCCACAGCCGCCTGGCCAAGACCTCGGCCACGCCGGGGAAGACGATGCTCATCAATTTCTTCCTCATCAACCGGGCGTGGCAGCTGGTCGACCTCCCGGGCTACGGCTACGCGCGCCGCTCCAAGCAGGAGCACGAGAAACTGCAGCAGATGATATCGGGCTACATCCTGCGACGGCAGCAGATGACCTGTCTCTTCCTGCTCATCGACGTGCGCCACGAGCCGCAGCGCATCGACCTCGACTTCATCGAGTGGCTGGGCGAGAACGGCGTGCCCTTTGCCATCGTCTTCACGAAGGCCGACAAGCAGTCGAGGGCCCGCACCCACGAGAACGTCTCTCGCTTCCTTTCCGTCCTCGCCCAGCAGTGGGAGGAACTGCCTCCACACTTCGTCACCAGTGCCGAGACACGGCAGGGCCGCGACGAACTGCTCCAGTATATCGACGACGTCAACCGCTCGCTGCGTCAGGACTGACCATCCTTCTCTCAGGGCTCACTGCAGCTCCAGTTTTTTTACCTCTTGCGTTTCAGGATTTCTTACCTTCTACCCACTCGGTCGGCTGAGAGGGGTGTGGAAAAATGCTTTGCAAAAGGTTGGATTATTATGTCGAGAGGTCGAATTTTGGCTTGCTTGACGTAACCTTGAAAAATTAACCGCTTGATTATCAGTGGTTCCAAAATTCGCTCGTCAGCCAGCAAACCTGGGTTCGGGGCAAGATGACGGCATTCTCGCGAAGAAACAACGTGGAGTTCCGCCCAAAACTCTGTGGAGCTTGGGTCGAAACTCCACGTTGTTTTCGTTCGGGTTGGCCGTCGCTCCAAACCGGATGAGATGAAATGTCAAATGAAAGTCACAGCGTAAAGCCTCGAAGTGTAAAAATGAGCACAAAAAAAGCGGAGGTGGCTTCTCAGCTACCTCCGCCCGATACCTTGGTAGGTATTAGTTTTAGTCTAAGGTAAAAAGATTGTCTTCGGGATAACGAGAGCAAAATTACGGGGTTTTGCTCGTTCCTGCAATACCGTTTTTATGTTTTTTAACACAATCGCGCTTCAGGGCGAGTGATTCGTGCCCATCCTCCGCGTGAGTGTGACGAGGAGGGAGGCGGCGGATTACTCGGCAGGCGTTTCAGCAGGAGCCTCGGCGGGAGCCTCGGGCTGCGTCATTCCGGGCAGGTTGTTGGGGTTGGTGGCCGTCTGCTCGATGGCGGGGGCTTCCATTACGGACGTGCCGCGGTTGCCGCCGGGGAGGAAGGCTACGCTGAGGATGCTCAGCACGATCATGATGCCAGCCAGCGTCCATGTGGCTTTCTCAATGAAATTGGTGGTCTTGGGGGCGCCCAGAATCTGGTTGTTGCTGGTGTAGTCGGCTGCCAGTCCGCCGCCCTTGGATTCCTGGATGAGCACGATGAGGCACATGAGCACGGAGGCGATGACTACGAGGATTACAATTGAGGTGTACATGTCTTTTTTTATGTTTTATTTGTTTTGGTTATTAATGATTAACTTCTCGAGGAAGCGGATTTGGTCTGCAAAGTAACGATTTTTTTTTGGATATTTCAAGGAAAGTCGGCGGATAATTTCGATTGCCTGCTGAAATTTACCTTGTTTGATGTAAATATGGGCCAAACTCTCGGTGAGAATCTCGCTGACGGGTGCTACGCTCTCCGCTTCGTCGGTGAGGAGGTCGTCGGTTTCGTCAGCCGTCTGTCCTGCGGTCTCGTTTGGTGTGAGGGCGTTCGGCTTCGTGCCGGGCGGTGTGTTGTCGGCGTCGTCGTCGAGCCGGATGCGGCCTTTGCTGCGGAGTAGGAATTGGTCGATGAGACCGTTCTCGTCGATGGGCAGGTCTGCTTCATCCGCTGCCTCGTCGGTCTGCTGGAGGAGGTATCCCATGTAGTCTTGTGTGGCGTCGATGGCGGCGCGGTGGCTGACGGGCTGCGGCGGCAGGTTGTCGAGGAAGGAGTCGATGAGCGATTGTGTGGTATCGGCCGCCGGGCCGTCGGTCTCGAAGCGCTGGCGGAGAGAGTCTTGCCGATAATGAGCCTCCTCGGTGAGGCGGAAGACGGCCTGACGGCTGGGCAGCAGGGGAGCGCTGCGGCGAAGCTCGGAGTCGAAGGCGGGGTCGTGGAGCCGGTGGAGAGCCTGGAGGAGGAGGATGCGGGCCGAATGGTTATAAGGGAAACGCTCGAGGGATTGGCGCAGCTGGGCTGCGGCCTGGTGGTCGAGGGCGTCGGGCCTGCGGATGTATTCGGTGAGACGGAGTGCCATGTTGGGTTACCAGTTGGCGACGGTGGCGTTGAATATTTGTTCGGTGATGTCCTTTGACATCTGGTTGACGAGTTCTTCCTGTACGGCGGTGAGCTGCTGCGAGGCTTCGTAGTCGGCGGTGGCCGAGAATTGTTTCTCGAAGTCCTCGTTGTGGTTGGCGTTGTTGACGAAGCGCACGTTGACCGTCATCTTGAGCTGCACCTGGCTGCTGTATCCATCGCTCGAGATGGACTTGTTGAACTGGTCGAACCCGGTTATCTCGCCTGCGAGCTGCAGGTCGCCGTTCTTCTTCACCTGGCGCAGCTTGGTCTGGCGGGCGTAGATGTCGGTGAGCTTGGTCTGGAAGATACTCTGCATGGGGGGCCAGACGTAGGCGCTGCGGATGGGGAAGTTGTCAATCTGGATGGTCTTGGTCTTCGTATAGTCGATGCTGGCACCGTTGAAACGGTACTCAACCTTGCAGGCGACCACGAACAGCAGGGCGCAGCAGAGGAGCCCTGCGAGGAGGGTGTATCGGTTATTCCTCGATGCCATAGTCCTTGATTTTTCGGTAGAGGGTGCGCTCGCTGATGCCCAGGTCTTCGGCTGCGGCCTTGCGCCGATAGTGGGCGCGCTGGAGAGCCTTGACGATGTTGCGCTTCTCCATTTCGAAGAGGTTGAGGTTCTCGTCTTCCACAATCTCCTCGGCCGTCTGGATTTCCTCGTCGACGGGCTGGGACGTGTGGGCACTGACGCTGATGGAGGCCGAGGCCTGGGGCGCGGGATGGATGGCAGGCGGCAGGGGAGCTGACTGCGGTGCGCTGGGGGCTTGGCGGAGCTGCGACTTGAGCTCGCTCACCTCGTTGCGCAGTTCCATGACGGCGCGTGCGAGCCATTTTATCTCGTTCTCGTAGTCGTGGCCTGCCGTGCTGCTCTTGGCCGTGAGGGGGGCGACGCTACGCTCCTGGTCGGAATTGGGGACGATTCCGTAGCGGGCGAGCACCTGGGGTGTGATGGCGCGTTCCTGCGACAGGATGTTGAGCTGTTCGGTGATGTTGAGCAACTGGCGAATGTTGCCCGGCCACTTGTAGCGGTTGACCACATCCTCGGCCTCGGGTGTGAGGCGGATGGGCTCGGGGATGTTGTACTTGGCGGCGTTGTCGAGGGCAAACTTCTTGAAGAGCAGTACGGCGTCGCCGTGCCGGTCGCGCAGGGGCGGCATCTTGATGTTGATGGTGCAGAGACGATAGTAGAGGTCTTCGCGGAAGCGGCCCTGGCGGATGGCGTTGGGGATGTCTACGTTGGTGGCGGCCACGATGCGGGCATTCGTGTGGCGGGGTTGGTTGCTGCCGACGCGGATGTATTCGCCCGTCTCGAGGACGCGCAGGAGTCGGGCCTGTGTGCTCAGGGGGAGCTCGCCCACCTCGTCGAGGAAGAGGGTCCCTCCGTCGGCGGCTCCGAAGTAGCCCTCGTGTTCGCCGATGGCGCTGGTGAAGGCTCCCTTCTCGTGTCCGAAGAGCTCGCTGTCGATGGTGCCCTCGGGGATGCTGCCGCAGTTGATGGCGATGTATCGCTTGTTCTTGCGCAGGCTGTTGTCGTGGATGATGCGGGGAATGACCTCCTTGCCCACACCGCTCTCGCCCTGGATGAGCACGGAGAGGTCGGTGCGCGCCACCTGAACGGCTGTGCGGAGGGCTTCGTCGAGCGCTTCGTCGCGCCCGACCACTCCGTAGCGCAGCTTGAGTTGTCTGAGGTCTATGTCGGTTTTCATTTTATGAATGGCAGGAGGGTAGTGACTCCCATCCTGCAAAGGTACGTCAATTTTTCGAGAATGTCGGTCTGCCGGGTGCTGAATTTTCTATTCGGCTGCAGCGGGGCGCCGGTTGTCCTCGCGTTTGTCGTGGAAGAGCTTGGGCAGAGGGTTCTGGTGGGCCTGGTCGTAGGACTGCCGGTTGCGCAGGATGTCGGTGACGGCATAGATGGCGTTGCAGAACGAGGTTATGTCGGCTTCACCCTTGCCGGCGAGGGCCAGCGGGGCATCGGCGAGCGGTGCAGCGGTGAGCGTCGGGCCTGCGAGGTGGAGCCGGATGGCATAGTCGGAGGTGAGGAGCTGGAAGGGGACGGCTCCCTGGTCGTGATAGAGGGCCAGGACGGCGTCGTAGTGCTTGTAGGCTCCCGAGCCGAAGAAGGTGTCGGCTGCAAAGGGGCCCATGGCGGTGATGTGGGCTTGACTGACCTCGGCGATGGCGGGCTTGAGGATTTCCTTTTCCTCGCGTCCCGGCTGGGGATTCAGGGCGAGGACTGCGATGCGAGGCCCCGAGAGGGCAAAGTCGCGGCAGAGCGAGGTGTGGAGGGCCGTGAGCCGCTCGACGATGAATTCGCGCGAGAGTTGTTCCGCAACGGTTCCGAGGGGCTGTGTGTCGGTGGCCAGGGCGATGCGCGTCTGTTCGTTGATGAGGAGCGAGAGGCCGTCGGTGGCGCTGATTGTGTCACCGGGAGCCAAGACGAGGGCTTCGAAATGGCCGTCGCGCTGTCCGCGCAGGGCGGCATCGTTGCTGATGGCCGTGGCGCGGTCGGCTTCGGGCGTCTGCAGGCCCAGGTCGACCTTCACCTCCTCCTGGATGCATTCCACCAGATTGAGCCGCCCCTCCATGGCATCTTCGGCGCGCTGGATGGTGGCGAAGTTGGTGGTCAGGCCGAGGGCCTTGCGGTGATACGAAGCCACCTTGGGGCTGCCGTAGACGATGGGGGTGCAGAGCTCCAGCAGCGTGGGCTCTTCGAATGCCTTGAGTATCACTTCGTAGCCCACTCCGTTGGTGTAGCCGTTGGTAATTCCAATCTTTATCTTTTCCATAATTTATTTAGATGTTCAGTGTCTAATCCCTAATCCTTTATCTCTGCTTCTTCCGCCGCAGGTTCCGGGATGGTCTCGGCGGGCAGACGAAGGGTGTAGAGTGCTCCTTCGAGCCGGCGGATGAGTCCGCGCTTCATCTTCTCGGGGGCATAGACGAAGCCCTCGACGACGACCACACGGTTCGTCTCGGCGTCCACTCGGCTGTGGCTCACGAAGGGGCCGCCCATGGCATCGTTGCGCATCACCCAGAGGCCGCGCGTCTCCAGGGCGTAGCTGCCGTGCACGGTGATGGGGCGAACCGTGGTGCAGAGTGTGTCGGTCTGCATGTACATCCCCTCGCGTTCGCCGGGCAGGTTCTCCTTCATCACCGAGTCGCGCTTTGCCAGGACATACTCCTTGTTGAACGTCTCGGGGCCTTCGTAGGGGTAGCTGTACATGCAGATGTTCTCGATGCCCGAGGCCGTGTTGTTGCTCGTCCAGAAGAAATGTTCGCCCGTCTTGTAGCTCTTTATCTCATGGGGAGCGTAGAGGTGGCAGGCGAACTTCTGCCAGGCCAGGTCGTCGGTGACCTTCGAATATTTCTTCTCGAGCTGTTTGACCAGACGGTTCATCTCGGTCTTCGTCAGGAAGTCCACAATCGTCTGGCTGTTCTCTTGGCAGAACTGGCGGAACGATTCCTCGCTGGGCGAGTTGAACGTCACGATAATCTGCTCCTTGGCGTACTTGTCGCGGACGAAGCGCATTCGGGTCTGAGTGAACTGTTGCGGGTCGATGTTCACTTGGATGATGTTGCGGAAGATGCGCAGTGCCTGGCTGAAATGCCTGGGCTCGGCCTGCGAGATGTGGAACGAGCGTTCCGACTGCGGCAGCCCGGGCACGTCGGTGTCGAGCACGCTGAAGAGGGCGCGGCCGGCCGGGGCCTGCCACAGTGTGCTGTCCATGACGACCAGCACCTCGTAGGGCCTTCCGCTGGCCAGCGGATAGAGAGGGCCTTTCTCGCAGCTTCCCAGAAGGAAGAGCGCGGAGAGGATGGCAAGAAGAGCTTTTTTCATCGTTGACGTATTGTTTTGAAAGCCTTGGCTTCGTTGTTCAGCGGTTCTGCACGGCCGTGTTCAGCAGTCCGCAGGCGGCCATGATGTCCTGGCCTCGGCTGGCGCGGATGGTGGTGGTCACTCCGTGGCGGGTCAGATAGTCTCTCATCCACACCATCTTCTCCTCGGGGGCTCCCTCGTAGGGCGCGTCGGGAATCGGGTGGAAGCGAATGAGGTTCACGCGGCAGGGCATCTGTCCGAGCAGCCGCACCAGCTCGCGGGCGTGGCGCTCCGTGTCGTTCAGCCCGCCGAAGACGATGTATTCGAAGCTCAGCCGTCGCTGCTGGCTCCAGTCGTGCTGCCGCAGCAGTTCCAGGATGCGCGTCAGGCTGCATCCGCCCTCGGCCGGCATCATCTGGCGTCGTTCCTCGGGGAAGGGGTTGTGCAGGCTGACGGCCAGGTGGCAGTTGCTCTCGCTGAGGAAGCGTCGCAGCCCGGCTTCCGAGCCCACCGTCGAGACGGTGATGCGCTTCGGGCTCCAGGCCCAGCCGTAGTCGGCCGTCAGCAGCGCCGTGGCTCCGAGCGTGGCGTCGATGTTGTCCATCGGTTCGCCTTGCCCCATAAACACCACGTTCGTCAGCCTCTCCCGTTCGGGGAGCGAGAAGATTTGGTTCAGGATGTCGCGCACGCTGAGGTTGCCCTCGAAGCCCTGACGGCCCGTCATGCAGAAGC
>CAMJRQ010000036.1 GCA_946408305.1 uncultured Prevotellaceae bacterium | reverse complement strand
AACGTCATCCAATGGGAGCGCACCGAGCAGTGGGTCCGTCGCGAGGGCATCAACGCCTTCCGCCCCATTGCCGAAGGCGACGGCTGGCGCGAGGAGCACACCGGGCTCCACGAGCGCGAATTCATCGAGACGCGCCGCCACTGGTTCCGGAAGCCTGTCCGCCACCACACCGACGGGGGCGTGAACGTGCTCAACCTCGTCCAGGGGCGCGAGGCCGTCGTCGAGAGTCCCACCGGCGCCTTCGAGCCCTACGTCGTCCACTATGCCGAGACCTTCATCGTGCCGGCCTCGGTGGGCGAATACACCATCCGCCCCTACGGCGAGTCGGAGGGAGAGGAGTGCGCCACGATAAAAGCTTACGTCCGAAAAAACAGCTAAGTGAGAATGGAACGATTCTATCCTGGGTTCGACATCGAACCCACCGTCAGCCCCCTGGGCTTCCACTACGGCAAGGGCGTCTTCGGCCCCGAAGTGGAGAACCGCCGGCTCGACGCCATCCGCCCGAGCCTGCTCGACCCCGGATGCGAGGGTCCCGAAGTGGTCTACGCCATCGCAATGGACGTGGGCAAGGAGCCCCACCGCCCCCTGCTCGAGCAGATGCACCTGCTCTACGGAGCCGTTGCCTACGCCTCGGGCCGCCTGGGGCGCGAGCCGGTGCGCAGCCAGGGCCACATCCATGCCGTGTCGCGTTTCTGCGGACTCTCCACCCCCGAGGTCTACGAGATCTGGAGCGGCGAGGCCATCATCTACATGCAGGAGCGGGCCGACGACTCCCCCGGTCGCTGCTTTGCCGTCCGAGCCCGTCCGGGCGACGTGGTCATCGTGCCGCCCTTCTGGGCTCATGCCACCATCAATGCCGGCACAGACCCCACCGTGCCCATGTCGTTTGGCGCCTGGTGTGTCCGCGACTACGGGTTCGACTACACAGGCATCCGGGCCCATGGCGGCATCGCCTGGTTTCCCGTTTTCAACCGCCAGGGCGAGCTGACGTGGCAACGCAACCCGGCCTACCGCGAAAGCGAACTCGTCTGCAAGTCACCCGCCCCGCACCCCGAGCTGGGCATCGTCCGGGGCGAACCCATCTACTGCACCTTCGAAAGAAATCCCGACGCCTTCGCCTATGTGGCCGACCCCGCCCTCAAAGCCGACGTCTGGAAGAATTATGTGCCATAAGCCTCATAACCTAACAACCCTATGCAACGCAGAAAATCATTCACAGTCGGCCTGATGGCCCTGGTAGCCGCCACGGGCGGCCTGCTCTTTGGTTTTGACACGGGAGTCGTCTCTGGCGCGATTCCGTTCTTGCAGCAAGACTTCGGCATCGGCTCGGGCCAGGTGGAGCTTCTCACGACAGCCGGACTCTTGGGCGCCATTCTGGGAGCCCTCTTCGGCGGGAAGGCTGCCGACCGCTGGGGCCGACGGAAGATTCTGCTCCTGTCGGGATTGATTTTTGCCGTGGGCGCTTTGTGGTCGGGCTTCGCACCCAGCCCTGCCAGCCTCGTTGCCGCGCGGCTCTTTCTGGGGTTGGCCATCGGCACCTCGTCCTTCGCCGTGCCGCTCTACATCGCCGAGATCTCCCCCACCCGCATCCGGGGCACGCTCGTCTCCCTCTTCCAGCTGATGGTCACCCTGGGCGTCCTCACGGCCTACTTCTCGGACTACATTCTGGCCAACGAGGCCAATTCCTCCTCCTGGCGCCCGATGTTCTACGTCGGCGTCGTGCCCGCGCTGATTCTCCTCGTCGGCATGATGCTGGTGCCCGAAAGCCCGCGCTGGCTCTTTGCCCGAGGGCGCGACGCAGAAGCCCTCGGCGTGCTCCGCCTCACGGAGGGCGACGAGGCAGCCCGCGTGGCATCGGCCCTGAAGCACGACGTGGAGCAGGCAGCCCATCGCGCCCCGCGCTGGAGCCACCTCTTCTGCCGCACGTGGAAAACGCCCGTCATAATAGCCGTCGGCATCATGTTCATCCAGCAGTTTGTGGGCATCAACACCGTCATGTACTACTGCCCCACCATCTTTCAGATGGCCGGCTTCGGCAGTGCCGAGGCAGCCATCGGCGCGTCGGTGGGCGTGGCGGCCCTCAACGTGGCGGCCACGCTCCTCTCCGTCTGGTTCGTAGACCGGATAGGACGCCGGAAACTCTTCTTCATCGGGATGGCAGGCATGGTTCTCTCGCTGGGCTTGCTCGCCGGCAGCTTCCTCCTCGATATGGGTCAGGCGGGGAAATACGCCACCGTGGGCGCCGCGCTGCTCTATGTGGCCTTCTTTGCCATGAGCGTGGGTCCCCTGGGCTGGCTCATCATCTCCGAGGTCTTCCCTCAGGAGCTGCGCGGACTGGGCTCGTCGCTCGGTTCCGTCACCGTGTGGGTCTGCAACAGCATCGTCACCTTCACGTTCTTCAAGATTGCCCGCCTGCTCTCCGTTCCCGGCACCGAAATCACCGTCGGGGGCAATCCTGCAGCCAACCCCGCCGGCTCCTTCCTCTTCTATGCCCTGGTGGCAGCCCTCGGCATCGTCTGGGGCTATTTCTTCATGCCCGAGACAAAGGGCATTTCGCTCGAAGACATCGAGCAGCACTGGAGGCGCGGAGGCTCGGCCCGCACGCTGAAGGCCGGTCGGAAAGAGGACTGATAAAATCGGCTAAGCCGAACCGATCATTTGGCTGATTATGCACGAGTCGCTCATAGATCCTTCGCATTCGCTCAGGATGACAAGTTCCTGTCATTCTGAGGCGAGCGTAGCGACCCAAAGAATCTATCGCAGCACGCAAGCCATCTGACGGCCAATTCGTGTAAATCTTTACACAACAAGCAAATTCTCCGTGACTTTTCCCCGACATTTCAGCCTTTCCAGTTTGTTGCGAAAGCCAACCCGAACCAAAACACCGTGGAGTTTCGACCCACGCAACACGGTGTTTTGACCAAGTTAACACGTTATCTTTGCGCGAGAATGCCGTCGTCTTGCTCCGCAGCCCGAGTTGATGGTCGGCAGACGAATCTCGGAAGCGTTGATAATCAATCGATTAAGATTTCCCTGTTTGCCGATGATTATCAAAATCCGACCTTTTGCCAGAAAAATAAGGCCTTTTGCAAGGAGTTTTGACCCCCTCATCCAAGCGGCCGAAAAGGCTCGCAGGTAAATAATCACGAAAGTGAAGGAGTAAAAAAAATCCTTCACAGGCGATAATCGAGCGCCCCGTACCCTCAATGCTCGGTGCTGACGGGGCGGAACGTGAAGGCGCCGACCTGGTCGGGGGTGAGATAGCGCTCGCCGTCGGCATACCAATTCACGTGCATGTCGCTGAACACGTCGAGCACGCCGGCCGTGGGCTCGAGGGGGAAGGTGCGCCACTGGCTGCACACCAGCGGGCGGCCGAAGCGATAGGCCACGCTGGTGAGCCAGCCCATCTGCGCGGCCTGGTCGCGGTTCGTGAGGAAACTGTAGGCGATGAGGTCGCTCAGGCACCAGATCTGGTAGCAGAGGTCGGCCGAGGAGCCGGCGGGATAGGAAAGGCGGTCCCATCCGGCCGCCTCGTTGAGGTGCTGGAGAATTTCGATATAGTTGGCGGGCAGCGTCTGTACGGCCACGGCGGGGGTGGCAAAGAGGGGCTGCGCGGGGCGGACCGACCGCGCGGCGGCAAAGAGCGCCGGCAGCAGAGCGGAGGCATTAGCGGCCGTGGGCCTGAAGCAGAGGTCCCAGGCCAGGACGGAGGGGCTCTGGGCGTAGCGGGAGAGGACGTCGGAGACGTATCGGGCCAGCGCGGCCTCGTCTTCGCTGGCAAGGTGCTCGCTCGAGAGCAGGGTGGGCAACAGGGTGATGTCGGCTTCCTCGGCCGCTTGCAACAGGCTGTCGGTCAGGACGAAGAAGGCTTCGCGATTCTCGCAGTAGGCGGCGTAGTCGAGCACGACGCGCAGGCTGTTGTAGGCATCGGCGCCACGATGGGAGGCGATGCGGCTGAGGGCGTCGCCAACCGAGGCGCAGCAGACGCCCTTGACGGCCGGGCGGTTCATCCACTGCCAGGTCTGCCACCCCGGCCATCGGCCCTCGGAGGCGGAGAGGGCCGGCAACGGGCTTGTGAGGCTCTCGGCGGCCAAGAGCTGGAACTGGGGACGGGGGAAGACCTCGTAGAGCTTCTGGCGCCAGGGGGCCGGGAGCGGGTCTGCGTCCACGGCTGCATAGCCAATGGCGTCGCTCATCCGCCAGCAGAGGTTGGCCAGGTCGGTGGCTGCGGAGTCGGGCTGGGTGGATCCGTCGACGAGGGGCATGAGCACGAGGGGCTGATTGGGGAAATCGTAGCGCACGTAGCGCATGAGGGCGGGCAGGCGGGTCTGGGCCTGGCTGACGTTTGTCTCGGGCGTCTGGCGGAAGACGTTCCAGGCGAGGATGCGGCGGTCGGCGTAGTAGCGCCCGATGACGTCGAAGGCGTAGGCCTGGACGGTGGAGGGCACCCGGCCGAGGTCGGCGGCGCAGAGCAGGGTGGGCAGCACGGTGAGGCCCGCGCTGTGGGCTACGGAGAGCAAGCTGTCGAGCTGGGCAAAGAAGACGTCCTTGCCCGCGAAGTAGTCTTTGATGCTCAGGCCGACGCTGAGACAGTTGTCGGCGTCGCCAATGGCGGAGGCGGAGAGTGCGGAGAGAGCCTCGGGCACCGAGGCGAAATGGGAGCCCTGGGGGACGCCGCGGTTCATCCATTTCCAGGCCCTGCGGAGGGGCCACACCTCAGTGAATTCGGCACCGGGGTCGGTCTCCTCGCCTTCGGAGGCGAAGCGGAAGGAGCGAATCCACTCGAGCTCGCGCTCGTCGTAGGGGTCGCCGTCGGCAAAGAGCATGTTGTGGAACATGGGCTCCCAGGCGTAGAAGGTGGAGCGATACCACTTCACCTCCCAGTTGGCATCGCAGGAATAGAGTCCCCAGACGTAGAAGCCGATGCGGTAGCGGGCAAACTGGCAGAGCGAACGGGCCACGCCCGAGCCGTTGGTGCGCGCCAGGGCCTCGGTGGCCACCATCGGACGGTCGCCCAGCTTGCGGAGCCGCTCCACAAGGACGGGGATGTTGCGGCCGTGGTCTTCCTCGACGGAGTAGTCGTGGAAGTTGTGAAGATCCATCATGGCCTCAACCTCCTGCCGGCGCGTGTGCTCCGTGTTCTCGGGCCCCTGATAGGCTCCGGCGATGCCCGTGTCGAAGATGATGGAACTGGTGATGGGTTGGGTGCTGCCCTCCTGTCTGCACCAGAGAACCATCTTCTCAATCCAGTCCATGATGGGCATGGTGTGGGCGGTGCCGATGGGCGGCTCGTTCCAAACGTCCCACATGATGATGCGCTCGTCGCCTCGGAAGGCACGAATCACCTCTCTCACGATGTCCTCGCAGAGGCGGAGTCCCTGGTCGCGGTCGCCCAAATTGTAGTAGCAGACATGGGGGAAGGTGAACACCGGGGCGACGGTGAGCCCGAAGTCCTGGCAGTCGTCGCAGAGCGAGCGCAGGTTCCTGATGTAGTCATCGGCCGTATTGCCCTGCACGAAGCTGCGCACGCTGTTGAAACCCAGCTCCTTGGCCTTCTGCAGGCACTCGCGCCGCGACATGCCGGGATAGGCCTCCTTCGGATGGTTCACCCCGATGATGGGCCCGTACTTTGCGAGCCACGCCTCGCCCTCGGCCCGGGTCCACTGCGGACGCTCGTAGGGGTGGGCAGACGAGGTGGAAGTGAGGACAATCTTGTCCTGGCCCGACAAGGCGGCCGTGCCGAAAAGGGTCCACAGAAATGCAATCAAATATCGTTTCATCCTCTAAATTCATTCTATTCTTCGTCGCCCGCAAGTCTCCAATACATCCCGTAGCGGCTGTAGTGCAGGGCAAACATCGGCACCAGCAGGATTTCAGTGCCCTTCATGCGAAACGTCAGGGGGCTGAGCGCCGTGGGCTCCAGATAGTCCTCCGGACGCGCGAGTGCCTCGGCGGGAATCGTAACCATCGGGATGTCTGCTCCAAACCGGTTGCTCCAGATGAAGCTGGGCGTCCCGTCGCCGGCAGAGATGGGCGGAACGTAGTCCTCGCGCGAGATGCCCTCGGTGCCGAGGTCTCCGACGAGCAACGTAGGCCCGTAGAAGAACGCTGCGTAGCGCTTCGAACCGGGGAGCGGCTCGGCCCTGAGCTTCATGGGGAACTCGATGTCGATGCGGTCGCCCGCCTTCCATTTGCGCAGAATCGTGACGTAGCCGTCGGAACGACTCTCCACCTTGGCTCCGTTCACATAAACGGCGAAGCGCTCATCGGCCCAGAACGGGCAGCGGATGCAGACCGCAAACTTGGCGTTCTTCCCCACCGCATCAATCTTCAGGCACGACGTTTCGCCGTAGGGGAACGCCGTCTCCTGGTGCAACCTGACGCCGCGCTCTTTCCAGTCGAGCGAAGCCGGGGCGAAGAGGTTCACGCGCACGGCGCTGTTGTCGGTGGCGCGGGAGAAGACCATCTGGGCATACTTGCCCGGAGCTTCGAAGCCCGTACCAGTGCAGCACCACATGGCATCGAATTCGCGCGAATAGGTGCGCGAGGCTGCCCATTTCGTCGGCGTGTGGTAGACGGTGAGACCCTTGAAGGGCTCGTGGGTGGAAAGAATGTGGTCGAAGAGCACCCGCTCGTAAAAGTCCATGCGCCGCGCCGAGGGATCGGTCTCGAACAAGGCCTCGGTGAGCCGAAGCATGTTTATCGACCCGCACGACTCTGGCCCGGCCAGGCGCTGGAACTTCTCCTCGAAGGCGGTGGGCGGGAACAGGTGTTCGTCGTAGGCGTTGCCGCCGTTGGCAAAGGCGTAATCGTTCATGAAAGCCTCCATCGCGTTTACGGCAGCATCGTGCAGCCACTCCTCGCCCGTGAGGCGATAGACGCGCTCCGCAGCCGTGAATTTCGGTATCTCGTTGTTGGCATGGTGGAAGTCGAGCTTCCGGCGGTTGCCCTTGGAGAGCGGCACGAGCATCCGGTCCTGGCAGAGGCGCCGCGCCCAACGGAGGTACTTCTCATCCCCCGTCATCCGATAGGCATCGGCAAACGACTCGGGGAGCGAGCCGTGTTCGCAGTCGAGAATCTTGTCTTTGTCCTCGTCGGACAGCTTGTCGAGGAAGTCCGCGCCGAACCAGTCTGAAAGATTAAGGAAGACTCGTCTGACCTGCTCGTCGCCCGTGGCAACCCAGGCCCGGTAAAGGCCGAGGGCCACCTTGTTGAAGGTGTAGATGGGCTCGAAATGCCCGTTTATCACCGAGGTGTATTCCGTCTTCGGATTGGGATGGACGACGATGTTGCCCGGGTTGCGGGCAATGGCGTTGCTGCCGCTGGTCATCTTGATGTCCCACCGGGCGATGTTGGCACACTGGCTGATGGTTCCGCCGTTGCGCCAACCGACGATGCCGCCGCAGTTTTCGGCCTTCGGCCCCGTCATGCTGCCGGCAAAGACACACTGTCGGACAGTGCCCGACTGGTTGACAGCCACGATGCCGCCGGCCGTGTTGTCGCCCGGCAGACCCAGCGCAAAGTCGACCGTCACCAGCACGCGCTCGATGATGCCGCCGCGGTTGTCGCGCACCACGCCGGCCGCAAATTTATAGTCGGTCTCAATGGTGCCGGCAACAACAAGGTTCCGGACCGTGCCCGAGAGGTTACCGATGAGCGCTCCGTCGCTACCCGAAGTGCCCTTCAGGGCAAGCGTCAGCGTGTGGCCCTGTCCGTCGAGCGTGCCGTCGAAGCGATTGAACCGAGCGGTGAATCCCGTGTAGTCGATGTCGGCTGTCAGTCGGGCACAGGCGTCCGTCTGTCCCTGGTTGACCAGCGTAATGAACCTGCTGAGGTCGTTGCCATCGGCCAGGTCGTAGACGCCGTCCACCTTCTCCTTGTATTCGGGATTGGCCTGCCGGCAGTTCCGGCAGATGCCGTCGACCACATCAGAGGACGCAATCTTCGCCGTGCCTTTCTCTACGGTGCCTCCAAAGTTTTCCAGCACGTAGCAGTCCGTGACATCGTTGCCTTCCACCATCTCGCGGAAGCACTTTTTGCCGTTCTTGAAGGCGAGCGCGTATCCGCTGCCATTGGCCTTCTGCACGGTCTCCAGCTCGTCCGCGATGTAGAGGATACGGCGCTTCAGTTCTTCGTCGCCCGTGGCTTCGTACATCATGGATGCACCGGAAAGGTAGAAAGCGAGAATGTGTCCGGCGAGGTCGTGACTGCCCTCAGACTCCCAGCCTCCATAAGGCTTCGCCTTTGGCTCCAATCCGGCCTCGCTGCGGAATCGGCTCAAGAGGCGGTCGGGATCGAGCCGCAAGAGATATTGCCGGTTCTGCTCCTGCTGCGCCTTCAAAGGCCCGCCCGTGAGCCGGACGTCGGTGAGCGGAAAGAGCGTCTCCTTCTGCACAGGCTTGCCCGTGCTCTTGGCCAATGCCGCTATGGGGGCTGTCAGTGTGATTCCGCACACTGCGAGGCTGAGTAGTAATTTTCTCATACGTTTGTTCGTTCCTCTTTTATTTGATTCTTTTTTTTCCATCCACGATGTAGACGCCGCGTGGCAGTGTCGCGCTCTCCATCCGGCGGCCTTGCAGGTCGTAGATACGATGCACTGTGGACTCTGAAATCTGAACTGTCTGGATGCCCGTCAGGTCGGTTGTAGGCACGATACGCCAGGCCCATGGTGAGTCTACGAGCGAGGAGCCCTGGGCCGGTAGCGGAGCGCCGACCTTTCTGGCAGCGAGCAGGCGTTCTTCCCCGTTCACGTTGTAGGAGATGGTCACCTGGCCGTCACTGATGGGGGTCAGGGTCAGTGCATCGCTTTCGGCCTT
>CAMJRQ010000035.1 GCA_946408305.1 uncultured Prevotellaceae bacterium | reverse complement strand
TATTTTAAGAATTTTTAACGGAATCTCTTTTCGTTGTGACGCAAATTGTCACAAACGAGGCCGACCTTTGCACCGAAAACAAGTGAGAGACGAAGAAAACCAAATACGAATCTTTACCTTATTTATAATTATGAAGACAATGAAGACACAAGTTATCTGTTCGGAGCCGCGCACCAACGTGCTGCGCTCGTTGTGGAACACATTTCTGGCCAGCACGCCGGTGACGGGGCTCGCCACATGGTTCAGCCAGATGATGGACGAAGAGGTGAGCCCGCAGCAGGCCCTGCGGCTCGTGCATGCCCAGGTGGCCTTTGCCGCGCTGGTGCTGCTGGGCGGAGCCAGCCCGCTGGTGGCCGTGCTGCTGTTCGCCTGGTTCGCCCTGAGCGTGTGGCAGTGCGCCACCGGCTGCGAGGCGGAGGGGGAATAAACCCGAATCGGGCATTAGAGTTTTTCGTAGCTGCGATAGATTCTTCGCTACGCTCAGAATGACAGACTTGCGTGACTTTGTCATTCAGAGCGTAGCGATGAATCTATATCAGAGGGCCGGACAGGCCACATACGGCCAGTTGCTGTGGAACAGGGAATAAAGAAAATCAAAGTAAACTTTGCTTTTCGCTCGCTTTTTCATACCTTTGACTTACGTCGAAAATACTTCCGCTCGAGAAAATCAAAGTAAACTTTGCTTTTCTGCTCGCTTATTCGTACCTTTGACCTCACAAAAACACATTCTAACTCAGAAATCGGTATGAAGGGAAAGTTGATGCTTACGCTTGCGCTCCTCGGCTTGTGCCTGGGAGCCACGGCCCGCGAATGGGCGTTCGGCCGGGGCCGACTGGTGGTGAAAGAGGTGGCGCACAACGCCGTGCGCATCCAGTATGTGGAGGACGCACCGGAGACGGCGCTGCCTGAATGGCTCTATGTGAAGGACCAGGAGGTGAAGGCCCGCGACGTCAGGGTCAGCGTGGACGAGGAACGCGGCGTGCTGACCATCCGCAACCGTCGCGGCGAGACGCTCTTCACGGCCACCAGCCACCAGCTGAAAAAGGTCGGCGTGGCCGGCATGAACACCCACGAGGCGCAGCTCACCATCGACTCGCCCACGGACGAAGTGCTCTACGGACTGGGGCAGTTTCAGGACGGATATGCCAACGTGCGGGGCCTCTCGCGGCGGCTCACCCAGGTGAACACGCAAATTGCCATCCCCATGATGCTCTCGAGCCGCGGGTTCGGCATCCTCTGGAACAACTACGGGCTGGTGGACTTCAATCCCCTGCCCCACCGCATCGCGCTCGAGCAGGAGCGGGGCGTGGGCGGACAGGAGGTGGTGAACGTGACCTCCACCGAGGGCGGACGCCAGGAGGTGAGGGAACGATACCTCTTTGGTGCCGAGCTCGACGTGCCCCGCGAGGCCGACTATTCGCTCTTGCTCGACGTGGGCCAGAAGATGGCACGCCGCCACAACCTGGCCATCGACGGAGAGACCATCATCGACATGCAAAACCTGTGGCTGCCGCCCACCACCTCGGTCATCGTACACCTGAAGGCGGGTCGTCACAAACTCTCGGCCGAACTCTCGAAGGGCGACCAGCCGCTGCTCTTCTACGGACCGGTGGAGGACCAGACCGTCTTCCGCTCGCCCGTGGCTCAGGCGGTGGACTACACCGTCTTCACGGGCACGGCCGACGAGATGATAGCCTCCTTCCGCGAGCTGACGGGCCAGGCACCGCTCATGCCGCAGTGGGCACTGGGCTACATCCACTGCCGCGAACGCTTCCACTCGCAGGCCGAGCTGCTCGAGACGGCCACCCGCTTCCGCCGCGAGGGGCTGCCCGTCGACGTCATGGTGCAGGACTGGCTCTACTGGGGCAAATACGGATGGAACGCCATGCAGTTTGACGAGGACACCTATCCCGACCCGCGCGCCATGACCGACTCGCTCCACCGCATGAACATGAGGCTGATGATATCGGTGTGGTCCAAGGTGGACCGCAACTCGGAGGTGGGCAAGCAGATGGCAAGCGAGGGCCACTACATCCCCGAGACCGACTGGGTGGACTTCTTCAGCCCCAAGGCCGCGGCCCACTATTGGCAGCAGATGAGCCGCCGGCTGGTGCCGATGGGCATCGACGCCTGGTGGCAGGACGCCACCGAACCCGAGAACGACGACCTGGAGGGCCGCCGCGTGGGCGACGGGAAATATGCGGGCGAGCTCTTCCGCAACGTATATCCGCTGCTGGTGAACAAGACCGTCTACGAGGGCCTGCGCCACGACCAGCCCGAGCGGCGACCCATGATTCTGACCCGCAGCGGCTTCCCCGGCATACAGCGCTACGGCTCGGCCATGTGGTCGGGCGACGTGGGCAACGACTGGGAAACCTTCCGCCGCCAGCTGACGGCCGGACTGGGCATGCAGGCGGCGGGCATCCCTTGGTGGACCTACGACGCCGGCGGCTTCTTCCGTCCCTCCAACCAGTATGAGGACGAGGCCTATCGGGAGCGACTCGTGCGCTGGATTCAGACGTCGGTCTTTCTGCCCTTGATGCGCGTCCATGGCTACGTAAGCCGCACCGAACCCTGGAACTATGGTCCGCGGGTGCGCAACCTCATCGAGATGGCGCTCCACGAGCGCTACGCCCTGCTGCCCTACATCTATAGCCATGCCGCAGCCGTCTCCTTCGAAGGCTCCACGCTGATGCGCCCGCTCCTCTTCGACTTCGCTTCCGACGCCCAGGCACTCCGCCAGAAATACGAATACATGTTTGGCCGCTCGCTGCTCGTGAGCCCCATCACGGAGCCGGGCGTGAGCAGCTGGCCCACCTATCTGCCCCGGAACCCGGGCGGATGGTATGACATCCACACGGGCCGGCACTACGAGGGCGGGCAGACGGTGGAGACGACGGTGAGCGACGCCTACCTCCCCGTCTTTGCCCGCGGCGGCAGCATCGTGCCGCTGGGCCCCGAGCGCCAGTTTGCCGCCCAGAAGGCCGACGCACCGCTGGAGCTGCACGTCTTCCCGGGGGCCGACGCCACGTTCACCCTCTACGAGGACGACGGGCACTCCAACCGCTACGAGCAGGGCGAGCAGAGCCGCATAGAGATAAAGTGGAACGACAAGTCGCGCCGGCTGACCATCGGCCGTCGCGAGGGCACCTACGAAGGCATGCCGCAGGAGCGCTCGTTCGTCGCCGTCATTCACGGCACCAACGAGCGGCACGAAGTGCAATACTCAGGCA
Source organism: uncultured Prevotellaceae bacterium (assembly GCA_946408305.1). Next base: position 5,654 of record CAMJRQ010000035.1, on the reverse strand, counting down.
AGAGCCTTAGCCTGAAGGCCAGGTAGGAAGGAAACAACGAATTTAGCGAATTAATCTAATTTAATATCCTCTGAATATCCAGCAGATGATATTCGTTTAATTCGCTAAATTCGTTGTTTTTTTATTGTGATTCGCCTTTTGACACAACCTCGTCTTTTTCCTTATTCCACTACCACCTTGCGCGAGAAGCTGGTGTGGGGGCTGCTGACGCTGACCACATAGACGCCGCGTGTGGGGGCCTGGAGCGAGACGTCGGAGCCGCTCCGTGTGGCACAGAGCTGGCCAGCGGCCGAGAACAGTTGCACGGTGGCCGGCTCGTATCCCCAGACGCGAACCGTGCGGCCCGTCACGCTGACGCGGGTGGATTCCTCCAGCATCTGACTGTAGCCCGTGGGAGGCTCCGTGCCCAGGTATTCGCCTCGGATGGTCTCGTGGAAGAGGTCGACGGTGATGCGGTAGTAGCCGTCGTCGCCGATGTTCCACTTGTAGTCCTCGCCATAGTTATACATGAACTTCGATGCGCGCAGTATCGAAGCATCCTGCGTGTAGGGATGGAGCACCTTGGGCCCCCATCCATACTGCCCGTTTATCTTGAACCGCTTGGCCTCGTCGTTAGCCTCGTAGGCCCGCAGCTCGCCCATCCAGGTCCACACGTAGGGGTTCGTCTCGTCCTGCACCATGGCCTTGCCGGCCTCCAGCTTCCATCCGCCCTGGTTGTCCTCGGTGCATCCGCCCACAATCCATGCCTCGTACCACTGCGGCAGAATCTCGCCGCGGAGGGTGTGGTCGGTGGTGTTGAGCACGAAGCGATAGTTGTCGGCCGGGAAGAGGACGGTCCAGGCCGCGTTGTCGGTGGTGTTGGTGCTGGTGTAGCCGATGCCGTCGTTGATGATGTTGGCGTCGGGCTGCACGGGTGCATAGTATCGGGTGGAGATGCGAATGGAGGAGGTGTTGATGACGTAGAGGTCGCCCGGCTGGAGGGTGCCGTGGTAGTGGTAGGTGCCGTCGTCCCAGAGCACGAGCGGCTGGGGTGTGTCGGCCGGCACGGCGCTGCCCGTGACGTAGTATCCGGCCCGGCCCGTGGCAGGCATGCCGGGGTTGGGCTCACGGTCGTCGCCGCAGTCCTCGGCCTGAGGCTGCGGGCAACCCTCGAGGCTGACCGTTATGGCCTGGCTGCACGGCGTGGTGGGCACCGTGACGGTCAACTGCCGCGAGTCGGCATCGAAGCTGATTTGCGAAGCATCGGCCGGAGAACCGTTGACGGTCACCCCTGCAGGCTGCTCCATCACGCCCAGGAAGACCACCCTCCACGAGCGGCTCTCGGGGATGCCCTCGTAGGTGCCCTGCCGAGGCTCGATGACGAGCTGGCGCGAGGTCTCGGCAACAGTCTGGCGGAAGTAGGTGTTGGCCGCCTTGTCGGTGAGGTAGTCCTGATTCGTACCCTCGTCCTCGTAGAATCGGCCCGAGCCGTTGGCTCCCGGCACGGCCAGCAGGACAATCTCGGAGGGAGTGGTCTGCACGGTGCGCTGCACGGGATAGTTGACGATGACGGAGCCCGGACGATAGTAGACAGGGAACTGGTCGGTGGTGAACTGCCCGCGGAAGGTGGCGCCGCCGCGGAGCAGACGGTGGTTCGTAGCGTCCCACCACTCGCCCTCAGGCAGCCAGATGGTGCGCTGGCTCAGTCCGTCGACGGCGGGCGTGTAGATGGGGGCCACCAGCATGTCGTTGCCGAAGAGGTATTCGTCCTCGAAGCGATAGGCCTCGTCGGCCTCGGGATAGTCGTAGTAGAGCGGACGGTTCATGCCCACGCCGGTCTCGTAGGTCTCGCGTGCGGCGGTGTAGATGTAGGGGAAGAGCCGATAGCGCAGGCGGACGGTCTCGCGCAGCTGCTCGAAGTTGGGATACTTCCAGATGCGGCGCTCCAGCTTCGAGTCGTTGGTGGCGTGGGTGCGGAAGATGGGCGTGTAGACACCGAACTGGAGCCATCGTTGCAGGAGCTCGGGGTCGTTGTCGCCGCCCTGGTGCCCGCCCAGGTCGTGGCCCCAGTAGTCGTAGCAGACGTTGCTGGCCGTGCTGGTGAAGTAAATCTGATAGCCCAGCGTGCTCCATGCGGCCCAAGCGTCGCCCGAGAAGCAGATGGGATAGCGGTGGTTGCCCAGCCCGCCCCAGCGGTGGTAGATGACGGGGCGCAGCTCGGGGCGGTTCTTCTGCATGTCCTCGAAGAAGGTGTGGTTGCACCAGAAGGTCTCGCTCAGCGGCAGCTCGTCGCCGACGAGCAGGTGCTGCTGCCAGTCAATCCACCAGAAGTCCACGCCCTCCCTCTCGTGGGGACGGATGATGTTCTTGAAGAAGGCTTTCGCGAAGCTGTAGTCCTCGATGGCCCAGGGGATGGTGCCCGAGCCGGTGAAGCCCAGGTCGCGCTTCATGGCCGAGTAGTAGTCCTCGTGGGTGCCGATGCCGTCGGCGGGGTGCAGGTTGAGGGCCGTCTTCAGTCCGTGGGCATGCATGGTGCGGATGAGTCCGGCGGGGTCGGAGATGAGGTTTTTGTTCCAGCTCCAGCCCGTCCAGCCGCTCTTGTGCCAGTCCATGTCCATGATGAGCACGTCCATGGGGATGTCGTTCTGCTCCACGTCGCTGATGATTTGCTCGAACTGCGCCTGCGAATAGGCCCAGTAGCGGCTGTACCAGTAGCCAAAGATGTATTTGGGCGGCAGTGGCACGCGTCCAGCCACCCGGGTGAAGTCGCCGAGGCACTGCTTGTAGTCGTGTCCGTAGCCCAGGAAGTACCAGTCGGTGGCGTCGGGGTCTACGGGCTGTGCCCACCACGTGAGTCCGTCGGCGTTCTTCTCGAGGGCGAAGGTGGTGCTTCCGTCGCCGCGTGTGGTGCGCGGGCTCTCGTCGATGACGGCCCATCCCGAGCGCGAGAGGAGGCCCTGTTCCATCTTGTAGCGCATGTTGTCGCCCCACTGCTGGTCGAGCGTGCGGTGGGTGCCGAGCAGGTTGAGCGCATCGACCTTGCCGGGATACCAGAGGCACTGCCGTCCGTTCATTTCGAAGGCGATGGAGAGGTTCTCGGGGCTCTGGTCCGAGGCGCTGGGCTGACTTCCCACCTTGTAGCGCAGCCTGAGGGCCGAGGTCTGGAGGGTGAGGTAGCCGTCCTCGGTGGTGGTGGTGAAGGCGGGCACGGGCAGACGTCGGTTCACGATGGCAAAGGTGGCGCGGTCCTCGAACTTGGCCTTGTCGCTCCACTGGATGCGTATCATGCGGTCGGTGAGCACGGTGAAGCGCACGTTGCCGCTCGTCACCATGGCTTCGGGTGCGGCCTGCGGGTTCCATTCCTCGGCAGCTTGCATCATGCTGTGGCCTGTCAGGACTGCCACTGCGAGCAGGGCCAGGCGGCGGGAGAATCTCTTTTTCATCTTCGTATGTGGGATAGAAATGGTTTCGTGAGGACAAAGGTACGCATTTTAGCTTAAACACGCACGCAAGGAAGGAAAAAAATACTGACAAGCCCCGGAGGTCTCGATGTGAGACTTCCGGGGCTTTCTTTGTATGCTTGCTGTTGTCCGGGCTGCTGCTTGCGCTGGCTCGGGCCTCTGCTTGCGCAGGTCAGAGCAGCTTCTTGCGCAGGTTCTTGAGCATGTCTTCCGTCATGGCCTCCAGGTCGTAGTCGGGCTTCCAGTCCCACTCGCTGCGGGCGCAGGAATCGTCCATGCTGTTGGGCCACGATTCGGCAATCGACTGCTTCAGGGGATCCACCTGGTACTCCATCTCGAAGCCCGGGCAGTGGCGGCGTATGGCCTGGAAGATGGTGTCGGGGTCGAAGCTCATCGAGGCCACGTTGAAGCCGTTGTGATGCACGAGGCGCGAGGGGTCGGCCTCCATGATGTTGATGGCAGCCTTCAGAGCGTCGGGCATATACATCATGTCCATGAGCGTGCCCTTGGCGATGGGGCATACGAACTTCTCGCCGCGCACGGCCGAGTAGTAGATGTCGACGGCATAGTCCGTCGTGCCTCCGCCGGGAGGCGTCACGTAGGAGATGAGCCCGGGGAAGCGCACCGAGCGCGTGTCGACGCCATACTTCGTCTGATAGTAGTCGCTGAGCAGCTCGGTGGTCACCTTGGAGATGCCGTATATGGTGCGCGGGCGCTGGATGGTGTCCTGCGGCGTCTGGTCGTGGGGCGTGTTGGGGCCGAACGAGCCGATGGAGCTGGGCGTGAAGACGGCGCAGTGATTCTCGCGCGCCACTTCCAGGATGTTCCACAGCCCGTCGATGCCGATGCGCCAGGCCAGACGGGGCTTGCCCTCGGCCACCACCGAGAGCAGGGCGGCCAGGTTGTAGATGGTGTCAATCTTGTACTGCTTGACCACCTGCGAGAGACGCTCGCCGTCGGTCACGTCGGCAATCTCGGCCGGACCGCCCTCCAGCAGCTCGCCCTTAGGCTCGGCGCCGGGGATATAGCCGGCCACCACATTGTTTCCACCATAGCGGGCTCTGAGCTCGCGCGTCAGTTCCGAGCCTATCTGCCCGGTGGAACCGATAATCAGAATGTTCTTCATTTTTGCTATTTTGCGTTTTGATGCGATTTTTGCACCACAAAATTAGCATAATTTCTGGAAACAGCGTCACACTCTGCCGATTATTTTGTAATTTTGTACTGCGATTGGGCTCAAGAGAGAAACCTATATATAATTTAAGTATATCACTATGTACGGTAAAATGCAAGAACATCTCCGCCAGACACTGGCCGAGATTCGCGAGGCCGGCCTCTACAAGGAGGAGCGCCTCATCGAGACCCCCCAGCGGGCCGCCATCGAAGTAAAGGGGCAGACGGTGCTCAACTTCTGCGCCAACAACTATCTGGGCCTCTCGGACCACCCGCGGCTCATCGAGGCCTCGAAGCGCATGATGGACGAGCGCGGCTTCGGCATGTCGAGCGTGCGCTTCATCTGCGGCACGCAGGACATCCACAAGCAGCTCGAGAAGGCCATCTCGGACTACTTCCACACCGAGGACACCATCCTCTACGCCGCCTGCTTCGACGCCAACGGAGGCGTCTTCGAACCCCTCCTGACCGAGGAGGACGCCATCATCTCCGACGCGCTGAACCACGCCAGCATCATCGACGGCGTGCGCCTCTGCAAGGCCAAGCGCTACCGCTATGCCAATGCCGACATGGCCGAGCTCGAGAAGTGCCTCCAGGAGGCCCAGGCACAGCGCTTCCGCATCATCGCCACCGACGGCGTCTTCTCCATGGACGGCAACGTGGCCCCGATGGACAAAATCTGCGAACTGGCCGAGAAGTACGACGCACTGGTCATGGTCGACGAGAGCCACTCGGCTGGCGTCGTAGGTCCCACGGGCCACGGAGTGAGCGAGTTCTTCGGGACCTACGGACGCGTGGACATCTACACCGGCACGCTGGGCAAGGCCTTCGGCGGAGCCCTCGGAGGCTTCACCACCGGACGCAAGGAAATCATCGACCTGCTGCGCCAGCGCTCGCGTCCCTACCTCTTCTCCAACTCGCTGGCTCCCTGCATCATCGGTGCCTCGCTCGAGGTCTTCAAGATGCTCTCCGAGAGCAACGAGCTCCACGACCGCCTCGTGGAGAACGTCAACTACTTCCGCGACAAGATGATGGCCGCCG
>CAMJRQ010000034.1 GCA_946408305.1 uncultured Prevotellaceae bacterium | reverse complement strand
TTTCTCACTGTCCTGCACCCAGAGCTCCTTGAACTCGGGCAGGTACTTCGAGACGGGGTCGTCGAGCGAGAGGCGCCCTTCCTCCACCAGCTTGGCTATCGTCACGCCGCAGAAGCCCTTCGTCTGCGAGCACTGCATGTAGACGTTGTCCATGCGTATGGGGCGCTTGGCGGCCACGTCGGCATAGCCCACGCAGCAGGTCTCCTGCACGCCGTTGTTATAGAACACACTGATGGCGCCCGCCAGCTGCCCGTTGTCCACATAGGGCTGCAGCACCTCGCGTGCAAACTGAGTTTTCGAATCCCGGGGTTTCGTCTTGGCCGCCATCGTCAGCGAGAACGATGCCAGCAGCAGAATAATAATCTTTTTCATTGTATGGAAATTTTTGAATTTGGGTTTTCTCCGATGCAAAATTACTCATTTTCGGCGTAACGGCCAAAGGAAACGGTGGAAAATCGCGGCCGGCCGGCGGGGCGGAGCCGATGGAAACCGCCCGGCTTTCCGGCGCCTCAAAAATACTCGAAATATTAAATATTTTTTACCTCCTCGCCTCGCGCCAGCCAAATCCGCCCTCCGAAAAACGACGTGCGAAACGATGAGAAACAGTGGGCCGCGATGCGGAAGACGGCAACACGGGAAACGACGAAATTATAACTCATTCATAATCAGCACTCCCAGAATTCGATTTTCGGCCGCCAACCTGCACTTTGCATCAAAACAACGCGTTCCTCGGGCCGGAACACCACGTTGCGTTGGCAAAAACTACTCGATGTTTTGGCCAAAACCCTTCACCGTTTTCACTCGAGCCGAACTTTCCGGCAAACCAGAAGAGCAGAAATGTCAGGAAATAATCACTTAGGAAAAAGACCAGCGCGCACCCTCTCACCTCGCCAATTCTCCGACGAAACAAAAAGGAAGCCCTTGGCGAGGCTTCCTACTTTTGGCGGAGAGAGAGGGATTCGAACCCCCGGTACAGTCACCCGTACGCCGCATTTCGAGTGCGGTCCATTCGTCCACTCTGGCATCTCTCCCTGTGGATTTCGGCTGCAAAATTACGACAACTCTTTGGATTGACCAAATTTTAGAGGAAAAAAAGCGAGGCACCGGCCACGGCAATGATGGCTCCGAGGACTTCGGCGCGGGTGATGCGGGTGCCGAACATGAGGTGGGCGGGCCACAGGATGAGGACGGGCGTGAGTCCCATGAGCGTCTGCGCCACGCCGGCATGGGTCAGCCCCACGGCCTTCAGGCTGAGGCTTACGCCGAGGAAGGGCCCCAGGAGGATGGTGCCCAGGGTGGCCCAGGCAGCCCGGCGGTCGTGGAAGAGGCGGGGCATGGTGGCCGTCTGGCGGGTGAGCAGGAGGGCCAGGCTGAAGCCAGCGAGGCCCATCAGGATGCGAATCATGGTGCCGGCAAAGGGCAGCATCTCGCCCACCCCGGCAGCGGCGTCGGGCGGCAGGGCGGCCTCGTAGGCCTGGAGGCCCATCTTGCTGAAGACGAGGCCCACGCCCTGCCCCAGTCCGGCCCCGATGCCCAGCAGCACGCCGCGCCAGGGCAGCTTCACGTGGCGATGGCCGCCGTCGTCCTTGCTCAGGATGGAGAGGCTGATGCCCGAGAGGGTCACCACCATGCCCAGGAGGGCCAGGGGCGTCATCCGCTCCCCCATCAGCACCCAGGCGGTGAGGGCGGCAAAGGGGCTGGCCAGCGTCATGAAGAGCTGGCCGAAACGGCTGCCGATGAGCAGATAGCTGTTGAAGAGGCAATAGTCGCCGAAGACGAAGCCCATGAAACCGCTAGCCAGCAGCCAGCCCCAGGCCGAGGGCGGCACATACTGGGGCCACGGCGAACCGCAGGTGACCCACAGCGTAAGGCCCAGCAGGAGCAGGGTGATGAGCATGCGCCACACGTTGAGCGTCAGCGCACCGAGCCGCTTGCTGGCCACTTCGGCCAGGAGGGCGGTGAACGTCCACATCAGCGCCACGACAAGGGAGAGCAGTTCGCCCGACACGGGATATCAGAGCTTAAGAATGAGAGAGGGGGACGTCAGGCGTCGGCAAAGACACGTCCGTCGGCGAGGGTGACGCTCAGTTTGGTGTACTCCGAGTGGAAGTTATGCTCGAGGCGGTCGAGATAGCGTGCGCTCTCCCACTTGCACATCGGCAGGTCGTGGAGCAGATAGTTGCCGCAGGTCTGGGGCTCGGTGGCGGGCACCTGGTCCTGCTCGAGAATCCACTGCAGGCACCGGATGGTGAGCCGTCGCATGTCCTCGACGCTGTAGGAACCCGTCATGATGATATACATGCCGGTGAGGCATCCCATGGGCCCGACGTAGACGACGTCGTCCTTGGCCTCGCTGTTGCGGAACCACGTGGCCATGAGGTGCTCCAGGCTGTGCATGGCGGCCGGGGCCACGGCGGGCTCGCAGTTAGGCTCGGTGATGCGCAGGTCGAAGGTGGTGAAGCCGCGGTCGAGCCGCGAGACGTAGATGCCGGGCTTCAGATGGGTGTGGTCGATGGTGAAACTCTGTATTACTTCCATATTAAAGATGTATTAACGAGTGGTCTGGAGGGACTCCAGGAAGGTTTTCGTGACCGTGAAGCTGCGGTCTGCCATGGTGGCCCAGAAGTCGAGATACTGCTCGAAGTGGGCCTCGGCTCCGGGCGTGTCGCTGATGATGCGGAAGCTGAGGAAGGGCACCCCGTAGAGGTGGCACACCTGGGCGATGGCGGCGCTCTCCATGTCCACGGCCAGCGCCTCGGGGTACTGGCTCTTGATCTGGGCGAGCTCGTCGCGGCTGGTGATGAAGCGGTCGCCCGTGCAGATGAGGCCGGGCACGACGCGCACGTCGGACTGCAGGCCCGTGGCAGCCTCGAGCAGGCGTGCGTCGCCCTCGAAGCGCGTGGGCAGCCCCTGCACCTGGCCGGGGTCGCATCCGTCGCCGCACCACACGTCGTGGTAGCACGTCAGCCGGCTCACCACCACGTCCATCACGCGCAGCATCGGGTCGATGCCTCCGGCCACTCCGGTGCTAATGACGCACTGGGGCCTGTAGTGAAGCATCATCGAGGTGGTGCCCGTGGCGGCGTTCACTTTGCCTATTCCGCACTGCATCAAGACGATGCGGTTCCCGCCCATTCGTCCCAGGAGAAAGCGCTGCGGGCCGTGCTGTTCCTCCTGCGTGTCGGTGAGCATGGACGCCACCTGGCGAAACTCCACGCTCATGGCTGTGAGTATTCCTATGGTCATGTTTCCTGGTGATTTTTCGTGCAAAGGTAGTGCAAAGGCCCGACGTGTGCAAGCCCTCCGACAACAAAAACGGCCCTCGGAGGACTTTTTCCGGTTTACATTTAGAAAGAATTTGTACAGGAATCGCAAAATTCTGAAAGAAAAACGGGGTCTGCGAATACCATTTCCAATTATTATATGTAATTTTACGGCGTTTTAGTCAACAGACAGAACGAAGTGTAACAATTTTAATTTACAAACCACAATGAAAAGAACCATTTGGCAGAACGCAACACTGGCCACCCTGCTGGCCGTGTTCAGCAGTACTGCAGCCATGGGACAACAACCCTTGGAAAAGAAGCAGGACTGGAAGGAAAACCTGGCGCAGCGCATCCAGTTGCACGGCTACGCACAGGCTGGCTACACCTACACGCACCAAGGCGACCGCGACGACAACACGTTCGACCTGAAGCGTGTGCTCTTCTGGGCTAACGCCCGCATCACCGACCGATGGTCGTTCCTCTTCATGCACGATTTCTCGAGCGTGGTGCAGGAATACTACACCGACTATCGCCTTACGAAAAACCGACTGCTGACCGTGCGTTTCGGTCAGTTCAAGAATGGCCTCTCCCTGGAGAATCCGCTTTCGCCGACTTCCATGGAGGCCATTGATGTATATTCAGAGGGCGTCACCTATCTGACCGGCTGCGGCAGCGACCCGCTGCTGGGCGTGCAGTATGGGCGCGACCTCGGACTCGCTCTCTACGGAGAGACCTCCAACGGAAAGCTGCGCTACGAGCTCGACGTGCTCAACGGCCAGGGCATCAACAAGAAGGACCGCAACCCCGAGAAGGACTTCATCGGACGGATTGAATACCGCCCCGTGAAGGGCCTGAACCTGGTGGCGAGCGGACAGCTGGGCCGAGGCCACGCCGTGGCCCTCTCGCCCTACGTGCCCGACATTGCCGTGGGACAGAACTACAAGCGCCACCGCTGGACGGCTGGTTTCGACTATAAATCACGCGTGCTGAACGTGCACGGCGAATATCTCGAGGGACGAGACGCCAGCACCACCAGCCGCGGTGCCTACATAACGGGGGCCGTGCCCCTGGGCCACAGCCTGTGCGACTTGGTGGCCTCGTACGACTTCTTCAACTTCAACACCCGGCTCGACATGGACCAGCACAAGGCCATCCTGGGCGTGCAGTATTGGTTCTACGAGAAGTGCCGCGCCCAGGTGCAGTATGTCTACAAGACGGCCTACACGGCCGGCGGGGCCTTCGTCCACGACGACTACCACGCCATCATGTGCCAGCTGCAAGTGAGGTTCAACTGAAAATAAAATGTAAAACCCCCAAAAAAGAAAATCATATCATGTTTGCCAGAATAATATTAACGGTTCTGTTTCTGTTGGTCATGGTGGGAGTGGGCATCTACTCGCGCAAGCAGGCCAACTCGGTGGACGGCTTCGTGCTGGGCGGCCGCTCGGTGGGCGGTTGGCTCACGGCTTTTGCCTACGGCACGAGCTACTTCTCGGCTGTGGTCTTCATCGGCTATGCCGGCCAGTTTGGCTGGAAGTATGGCATGTCGGCCACGTGGATAGGCATCGGCAACGCCCTCATCGGCTCGCTGCTGGCCTGGCTGGTGCTGGGCCGCCGCACGAAGGTGATGACGCAGTACATCGGTTCGCGCACGATGCCCGACTTCTTCGGCATCCGCTACGACAGCCAGTCGCTGCGCGTGGTGGCCTCGGTCATTGCGTTCGTTTTCCTCATCCCCTACACCGCCGGTGTCTACAAGGGCATCAGCACGCTCTTCGAGATGGGCTTCGGCATCCCCTACATATACTGCGCCGTGACGATGGCCGTGCTGACGGCCGTCTACGTCATCCTGGGCGGATACAAGGCCACGGCCATCAACGACTTCATCCAGGGCTGCATCATGCTCTTCGGCATCGTGCTGGTCATCTGGGCCGTGCTCCGGAACCAGGGCGGTCTGTCGGCCGCCGTGGAGAAGCTCGCCGCGCTGCCTTCGGATGCCGACCCGGCCCAGAGCGGCTGCTTTGCCACGCTCCTGGGCCCCGACCCGTGGAACCTGCTCGGAGTGGTCATCCTGACGTCGCTCGGCACGTGGGGCCTGCCCCAGATGGTGGGCAAGTTCTACTCCATCACGGACGAGGCCGCCGTGCGCCGCGGCACCATCATCTCCACCGTCTTTGCCTTCATCGTGGCCGGCGGATGCTACTTCCTGGGCGGTTTCGGCCGTCTCTACGACAGCCCCGAGCTCTACGTGAACGGACGCTTGGCCTTCGACAGCATCGTGCCCTCGATGCTCGTCACGCTCAACGACGCCATCATCGGACTGGTGGTGCTGCTGGTGCTGGCCGCCTCGATGTCCACGCTGGCCGGACTGGTGCTCACGTCGAGCTCCACCATGACGCTCGACCTCATCTATCGCGACAAGCGGGCCTCGGCCCAGGAGGTGCAGTCGGGCGAGATTGACGACTCGGTGAAGGGCGACATCGAGCACCGCAAGGTGGTCATCATGCGCGTGCTCATCGTCTTCTTCATCGCCATCTCGCTGCTCATCGCGCTGAACCCGCCCACGTTCATCGCCCAACTGATGGGCATCTCGTGGGGCGCGCTGGCCGGAGCCTTCCTGGCCCCCTTCGTGCTGGGGCTCTACTGGAAGGGCGTCACGCGGGCCGGCGTGTGGGCCAGCTTCGTCTGGGGCGTGGGCCTGACGGTGGTGAACATGCTCTCGGGCAATGCCATTGCCAACCCCATCAACTGCGGAGCCATTGCCATGCTGGGCAGCTTCCCGGTGGTGTGGATCGTGAGCCTGCTGAGCCGGAAACTGCCGCGCCACGAGGTGGACCGCATCTTCGAGTGCTACAAGAAACCCTGAAGCGTTGCGGCTGAAACCCTCAAGGGTTGGGGCCAAAACCCTTAACCCTTTTGGCCGAAACCCTTAAGGCCTTTTTTAACATTTCGCAAGTCATTGAAAAAGAACTGAAATAAGAGAACAAAAAAACAACAGGAAAAAAGAATGATGAAGAAACTATTACTGGGCGACGAGGCCATCGCCCTGGGAGCCATCCACAGCGGACTCTCGGGCGTCTATGCCTATCCCGGCACCCCGTCGACCGAGATTACCGAGTACATCCAAGGCAATGCGCTGGCTCGCGAGCGAGGCATCCGCAGCCGCTGGTGTACGAACGAGAAGACGGCCATGGAGGCCGCCCTGGGCATGTCGTTCATGGGCAAGCGTGCCCTGGTGTGCATGAAACATGTGGGGCTGAACGTCTGCGCCGACCCCTTCGTCAACTCCGCCATGACGGGCGTGAACGGCGGCGTGGTGGTGCTGGCAGCCGACGACCCCTCGATGCACTCCTCGCAGGACGAGCAGGACAGCCGCTTCTATGGCAAGTTCGCCATGATACCCACACTGGAGCCCAGCTCGCAGCAGGAGGCCTACGACATGATGGCCGTGGCCTTCGACTACTCCGAGAGGCAGAAGCTGCCCGTGCTGATGCGCGTGACGACCCGCATGGCCCACTCGCGCGCCGTGGTACAGGTGGCCGATGCGCCGCGCCCCCAGAACGAACTCAACTACCGGGCCGAGGCATCGAGCTGGGTACTCCTGCCCGCCAATGCCCGCCGCCGCAACGCAGCCGTGACGGCTCAGCAGGCCCAGCTCGAGGAGGACGCCGTCGGCTCGCCCTACAACCGATACGTCGACGGCGCAGACCACTCCATGGGCATCATCGCCAGCGGCATCGCCTACAACTACGTCTGCGAATGTTTCCCGCAAGGCTCGCCCTACCCCATCCTGAAAATCTCGCAATACCCGCTGCCCAAGGAGTTGGTGCGCCGCCTGTGCGACGAATGCGAGAGCGTGCTGGTGGTGGAGGAGGGACAGCCCTTCATCGAGGACACGCTGCGCGGCGTGATGCCCGGCAATGCCACGGTGAAAGGCCGACTCACGGGCGAACTGCCCCGCACGGGCGAGCTCAACCCCGACATCGTGCGCCGCTCCCTCGGGCTGCCCAGCACCGAGAACTATGCGCCGTGCGAAGACGTGGTGCCGCGACCGCCCGCGCTCTGCCAGGGATGCGGCCACCGCGACGTCTATGCCGCGCTCAACGAGGTGCTGCGCCAGTATGACCATCCGCGCGTCTTCGGCGACATCGGTTGCTACACGCTGGGCTTCCTGCCCCCCTTCCAGGCCATCCATTCGTGCGTAGACATGGGTGCCAGCATCACCATGGCCAAGGGTGCGGCCGACGCCGGACAGTGGCCCGCCGTGGCCATCATCGGCGACTCCACCTTCACACACAGCGGCATGACGGGACTGCTCGACGCCATCAACGAGAACAGCAACATCACCGTCATCATCAGCGACAACCTGACCACCGCCATGACGGGCGGACAGGACTCGGCCGGCACGAACAAGTTCGAAGCCATCTGCCGCGGACTGGGCCTGAGCGACGAGCATCTGCACGTGGTGGTGCCCCTGGCTAAGAACATGCCCGAGATAACGCGCATCATCAAGCAGGAAATCGACTATCGCGGCACCTCGGTCATCATCCCCCGCCGCGAGTGCATCCAAACACTGCAACGACATCTTAAGGAGAAAAAGTTAAAGGAGGTGCAGAAATGAAATCAGACATAATTCTTTGCGGTGTGGGCGGACAAGGCATCCTCTCCATCGCCACCATCATAGGCGAAGCCGCCATGAACGAGAACCTCTACATCAAACAGGCCGAGGTGCACGGAATGTCGCAGCGCGGCGGCGACGTGCAGTCCAATCTGCGTATCTCCTCCGAGCCCATCAGCAGCGACCTGATTGCCCTCGGCTCGGCCGACGTGATCATCTCGATGGAGCCCATGGAGGCCCTGCGCTACGTGCCCTATCTGAGCCCCACGGGATGGGTAATCACGTCGAGCACGCCGTTTGTCAACATCCCCAACTATCCCGAGATGGAGACCCTCCGGCGCGACCTGGAGAAGCTGCCGCGCGTCATCGCCCTCGACATCGAGCAGGCGGCCAAGGACGGCGGTGTGCCCCGCTCGGCCAACGTCATCCTGCTGGGTGCGGCCCAGAAGGCGCTGGGCATTGAGTACGAGAAACTGGAGGACGCCATCCGCCGCGTCTTCTCCCGCAAGGGCGAGGCCGTGGTGGAGGCCAACATAAAGGCTCTGGCCATCGGTAAGGAGGCACAGCGATGAGAGAGACACCCATCCGAAAAGAGCTCGTGGACGGCATCATAGCCGGACTGGGCATTCAGGACTTCTCGCGGGCCACCATCCGCGAGGTGAAGCTCACGGCCTCGATGGCCGAGGAGCAGTCGGGCGTGGAGTTCATCAAGATGGAGATGGGCATTCCCGGGCTGCCCGCCGCCCAGGTGGGAGTGGACGCCCAGGTGAAGGCCTTGCAGGACGGCATAGCCAACCTCTACCCCAACATCCAAGGCCTGCCCCAGCTCAAGCAGGAGGCCTCGCGCTTCGTGAAAGCCTTCATCGGTCTCGACATCGACGCCGAGGGCTGCATCCCCGTGAGCGGCAGCATGCAGGGCACCTTTGCCTCGTTCCTCACCTGCTCGCAGGCCGACCGCCGGCGCGACACCGTGCTCTTCATCGACCCGGGCTTCCCCGTGCAGAAGATGCAACTGCAGGTGATGGGCGTGAAGTATGAGACCTTCGACGTCTACGACTTCCGCGGCGAGC
>CAMJRQ010000033.1 GCA_946408305.1 uncultured Prevotellaceae bacterium | reverse complement strand
TCGGAAAATTTGGTTTTACGACGTTTCGTTCGTAACTTTGCAGGGCTCGACACACTTTTTTGCAACACATAACCTGACACATTTTTCACCATGGCTGAATACTTCAAACAAGAGATTGCCGACCTGAACGGCACCGGGCGCAAACAATACCGATATGAAATACGCTCGCGCGGGAACATCGACCTCGCAATGCTCTGCGAGCGCCTCCACCGCCGCTATCGCACCGTAGAGACCGCCGAGCTCTGCGGCATCGTTGAAAACCTGCTTCGTGAAATGCTCACCTCGATGGCCGAAGGATACAGCGTCACGCTGGGCCGGCTGGGCAGTTTCTCGCTCGGAATCGGGCTGCGCCACGCAACTACGGAGCCCGCCACGGAGGAAGACACCGGCACAGACACCGAGCGAGAGCCCAATGCCCGCAGCCTGTGCGTTCGCAACATCCGGTTCAAGGCCGGCCGCGACTTCGTGCGCCAAGCCAACCTCCTCTGCAAGCTGCGGCGCGAGGAAGGAGGCAGCGTCAGCTTGCGCACATCGCCCTTCACACCAGAGGAACGCATGCGCCGCGCCACCGACTATGTCCGCGCTCACGGCTTCATTCGCATCGGCCAGTATGCCACGCTAAACGACCTCTCCCCCACTGCTGCCAGCCGCGAACTGCGCCGGATGTGCTCCGAAAGCCAGTCTGCGCTGGTGGCCGACGGCCGCGGCCCCTCGAAAGTTTATCGCCTACGATAAGGCCGAAACAGCGGCAAAATGTGGGCGCATTTTGGGATTAATGGATTAGAGGTGAGAGAGCAGTTTCTATAACCACTAACCAATAACCACTAACCTTTTTAGGCTTGGAAGCAGATTTTCAGACAAAAGCGTTGGCGGTTTCAGAAAATGTTCGTAACTTTGCGCCGCATTTGCGAGGCAGTGCCACAAAGAGAGAGGTTGCTGCCCGACAAACAAGTTTCACTTCAAAACAATACAAACTATGTATCTGGATTCAGCTAAGAAGGCCGAGATTTTCGCACAGTATGGACAGGGTGCCACCGACACGGGCAGCGCCGAGAGCCAGATTGCGCTGTTCACACACCGCATCAAGCACCTGACGGAGCACATGAAGCAGAACCGCAAGGACCACAGCACGGAGCGCGCGCTGACGGGACTGGTGGGAAAGCGCCGCAGCCTGCTCAACTATCTGAAGTCTCGCGACATCAACCGCTATCGTGCCATCGTGAAGGCCCTGGGCCTGCGCAAGTGAGCCTCGAAGCGAACAAAAAAGCGAAGCAATCCCCCTCGACTCCTCGCCCCGCAAAGGCGGGGAGTTGTTTTTTTGAGTGCATAGTTAAGAGTTAAAAATATAGGAGCAACATGAAAACATTCCTACGGAAAATGTGGCCCGACGCAGTGGCCATCCTCTTCTTTGTGATCGTCAGCCTGGCCTACTTCTGGCAGCCCGTGAGCGAGGGGCTGGTGCTCGCTGGCCACGACCACAGCGCAGCCATCGGCAGCAACGTGGAGATGGAGCAGTATCGCGCTGCCCACCACGGCGAGCGCACGCGCTGGACGAACACGCTTTTCTCGGGCATGCCCACCTATCAGATGAGCCCCTCCTACCCCAGCACCGACGTGCTCTCGCGCTTCGAGAAGGTTTATCAACTGGGTCTGCCGCAGGTGGCCTCCTACGTCTTCATGCTGCTGCTGGGGTTCTACATCCTCATGCGCGTGCTGCGCTTCCGCGCCTGGATGGCCACGCTGGGCGCCGTCCTGTGGGCCTTTTCGAGCTACTTCTTCATCATCATCGGGGCAGGCCACATCTGGAAGCTGCTCACCCTCTGCTTCATCCCGCCCACCGTGGCCGGACTGGTGCTCTGCTATCGCGGAGAACGGCTCTGGGGCATCGTGGTGACGGCCCTCTTCACCGCCCTGCAGGTGGTCTCGAACCACGTGCAAATGACTTATTACTTCCTCTTCGTCGAGGGCTTCATGGTGCTGGCCTGGCTCATCGAGGCCATTCGCTCGCGCCAGATGGGCCGCTGGCTGGCAGGGACGGCTGCCTTTGTCGGAGGAAGCCTCGTCGGCGTCTGCATCAACCTGAGCAACCTCTACCACACCTGGGAATACAGCAAAGAAAGCATGCGCGGGAAGAGTGAGCTGACGCAGAAGACCAAGGACCCGGCCGACCAGACACGCAGCGGACTGGAGCGTTCCTACATCACGGCCTGGAGCTACGGCAAGGGCGAGACGTGGACGCTCCTCGTGCCCAACGTGAAGGGCGGAGCCTCGCAGGCACTGGCCGACAACGAAACGGCCATGAAGAAGGCCAAGCAGACGTACAAACCCATCTACCGTGCCTTCACCCAATACTTCGGCGAACAGCCCGGAACGAGCGGCCCCGTCTACGTGGGAGCCTTCGTGCTGCTGCTCTTCGTACTGGGCCTGTTCATCATTAAAGGGCCCATGAAATGGTGCCTGCTGGCGGCCACAGTGCTGAGCATCCTGCTCTCCTGGGGCAAGAATTTCATGCCGTTCACCAACTTCTTCCTCGACTACATTCCGATGTACGACAAGTTCCGGACGGTAGCTTCCATCCTGGTCATCGCCGAATTCACCATCCCCCTGTTGGCCATGCTGGCACTGAAGAAACTGGTGGACGAGCCCGAATGTCTGAGCGGCCGCGACGAGCACATGCCGCGCATCCATTACCTCACCATCGCCTTCTGCCTCACCGGCGGCGTGGCCCTGCTCTTCTGGCTGATGCCCGACGTTTTCTTCGGTTCCTACATCTCGACGAGCGACATGCACTACATGCAGCAGTACGTCCAGGCCGGCTACATCCCCAAGGAGATGATGGGCGACATCATGACCAACATGAACGAGATGCGCCGCGCCATGCTGACGAGCGACGCCCTGCGCAGCCTCATCATCATCCTGGCTGGCACCGCCCTGCTGCTGCTCTATCGCTGGCGCAAACTCCGTGCCTGCCCCATGGTGCTGGCCCTGACGGCGCTCTGCCTCATAGACATGTGGGGAGTGAACAAGCGCTACCTGAACGACGGCATGTTCTCGCCTCGGCAGAAGAACGAGCAGACGTTCCGCAAGACGCAGGCCGACGAGCTCATCCTGCAGGACCCCGACAAGTATTACCGGGTGCTCGACCTCTCGGTGAGCACCTTCAACGACAACTCGGCCTCGTTCCACCACAAGAGCATCGGCGGCTACCATGCAGCCAAGCTGCGCCGCTATCAGGAACTCATCGAAGAACATCTCCACGGCGAGATGCAGCGCATTCAGAACGCCGTGGCCGAGACGGGCGGACATCTCGAGCAGGTGAACGGCGACAGCCTCTTCCCCACCCTCAACATGCTCAACACAAAGTACGTCATCCTGGGGCTGAAGGACGGGCAGAAGATGGCTGCCGCGAATCCTCACGCCCAGGGCAACGGATGGTTTGTCTCCGACCTCCGCTACGTCGACGATGCCGATGCCGAGATAGCCGCGCTGCACTCCATCAATGCGCGCAAAACGGCTGTGGTGGACAAGAAATTCCAGAGCGTGCTCGGCGAATCGGTTCCGGCCACAGACAGCACAGCATCGGTCGTGCTGACGGCCTACGAGGCCAACCGCCTCGAGTACCGCGCCGAGAGCCGCGAGGGAGGCGTCGTCGTGATGAGCGACATCTGGTATCCGGGTTGGCGATGCACCGTCGACGGCCAGGAGGTGCCCATCGCCCGCGCCAACTACGTCCTGCGGGCCATCCGACTGCCGGCCGGAGCCCACACCGTGGTGATGAGCTTCGACCCACAGACGCTCCACACCACCGAAACCATCGCCTACGCCGCCCTCGCCCTGCTGGCCCTGCTGCTCGTCGGGCTCATCGCCTCGCAAGTAATCCGGCGCCGAAAGAGCAGTCGCCCTGTCTGATAACCAGGCGCGCACAGAGTTTCAAGCCCCTCCTCCCAGTCTTCCTGGGGAGAGGGGCTTTGCTATTGAGCGCTTTCTCCTTGCCTCGGGGAGGCCGGGAGGGGGGCGTGATGGGGGGCGTGGAAAAATACTACTTCCGCACGAAAGCTCTCACGACGAACCATAGATGCATGGCGAGGGCCGTGGGCCAGCCGTAGTGGCGGGCCATGAGGCGGAGGCGCTCCAAGAGGGAACGGCGGTGGTTGCGGGTGGTGAGCCCCTCGCTCAGGTAGTCGGTCAGAATCAGGTGGCTGTTGAGCAGCGGAAGCCGCCGCTTCTGAGCCAACTTCATGATGCGGATGCACCAGTCGTAGTCGGCCGAGAAGCGCCAGCTGAGGTCGTAGGGCTCGAGCCGGGCCAGGTCGGTGCGCACGTAGAAACTCTGGTGGCAGACGAGCATCCCCTGGCGGAACGACCGCCAAGTGAGACGCTCTGGTGCCTGGAGCCGACGGTGGCGGACGAAGCGGCCCTGGGCATCGACGAGGTCGGTCTCGCCATAGACGACGGCAGGATTGGCATTGCCGCCCCGGTGCCAGCGCATCCGCTCGACGAGCTGCGAGAGCGTGTCGGGGGAATGGAAACGGTCGCCCGCGTTGAGGAAGACGATGTAGTCGCCGGCCGCCATGCATAGGGCCTTGTTCATGGCATCGTAGAGGCCGTCGTCGTGCTCGCTGACGATACGCAGGGCGTGGTGCGGGTTGTCTTGAACAAACTGCTGCAACAAGCTGAGGGTGCCGTCGGTGGAGCGCCCGTCGACGATGAGATGCTCGATGCGGGAATAGTCCTGGAGCGCCACGCTCTGGAGGGTGGCCGGAAGGGTGGCGGCGGCGTTGAAGGTGACGGTGGCGACGGTGATGAGGGGCTGGTCATTCGGACTCATAAAGCGCAATGTATTGGCGAGCCACGGAGCTCTCGTTGTAGGTCTGGTTGGCCTTGCGAAGGGCCTGGGCGCGCAGGTCGTTCGTCAGGCAGAACTCGATGCCGGCCGCCAGGTCGCGCGCGTCGCAGCGGCGGGCCACGTAGCCGTTCTGCTTGTGGTCAATCATTTCAGGAATGCCGCCGACGTCGAAGCCCACGCAAGGCGTGCCGGTGCTCATGGCTTCGGCAATGGTGTTAGGCAGGTTGTCCTCGAGGCTGGGGGTGACAAAGACGTCGGCCGCGGCATAGAGCTGGGCCATCCGGCGCTCGTCCGAGATGTAGGGGATGGTGAAGACGCCGCCCCACTCCCCCACTGCGGGCGGCAGGAGGCGGACGAGGCTCTCGGCCTGGCGACCCACGACGACGAGCGCCACGGGATGGGGCGAGCCCTGGATGATGCGCAGCGCCTCAGCAAGATAGCGGAAGCCCTTGCGCTCGTCGGTGACCTTGAAGGCGGAGAAGAGGATGAGGCGCATGTCGAGCGGCAGGCCGTGGGCCATGCGGGCCGTCTGGGGGTTGACAGGGGCAAAGACGTCCTGCGGGAGGGCGTTGGGGATGGAGACCACGCGGTGGCCCTGCGCGAGAAGGCTTTGGCGGGCCAGCTGGGCAATCCATTGGCTGCAGCCAACGAAGGTGACGAGGGCATCGGCGTAGATTCGGCGCTTGCGGCTGAAAATCTTTGCGGCAAGCGAACCGCGCATCTGCGGGCAAGCGGTGCAGCCGTCCTTGTAGCCTTCGCACGAGGCGCTGTAGTGGCACACTCCGGTGACGGGCCACTGGTCGTGGAGCGTCCAGACGATGCGCTTTCCGCTGTGCAGAATCTTGTCGAGCTCGCCGAGCGAGAGGAAGCCCTGGTTTATCCAATGCAAATGAATAACATCGGCCTGACGGAACGCGTCGGTCTCCGTTATCGAGCCTCCGGCACAGGCCAGGTCGGTCTGCCAGAGGTCTTTCTTGTTGAAACCATTGGCTACGAAGACACGGAGGCGCTCCCACAGGAGGGGCCACCGGCCCGTGTCGGCGCGGGCAACAGAGGGGTTGTCGGTCTGCCGGTCGCGCACGAGCATCGTGCAGTGGACGCCGTTCTGGTTGAGGGCCGCGCAGAGGCGGTTAGCTGCGATGGCAGCTCCGCCCGTCCGTTCGCTGGTGTTGAGGATAAGGACTCGCATGGTGTTAAATTCTCTCGAGCAGCACGACATTTTCTACGTGCTGCGTGTGGGGGAACATGTCGACTGGCCGCACGCGCACGACGCGATATTCGGCACTGAGCAGCTGGAGGTCGCGAGCCTGCGTGGCAGGGTTGCAGCTGACGTAGACGATGCGTCGCGGTTGGGCGAAGAGGATGGTCTGGACGACGTCGGGATGCATTCCGGCGCGGGGCGGGTCGGTGATGACGACGTCGGGGCGGCCGTGGCGGGCGATGAAGTCCTGGTTGAGGATGTCCTTCATGTCGCCGGCATAGAAGAGGGTGTTGTCGATGCCGTTCAGGCGGCTGTTGACGCAGGCGTCCTCGATGGCCTCGGGAACATACTCGATGCCCACCACCTGGCGGGCCTGCCGGGCCACGAAGTTGGCAATGGTGCCCGTGCCGGTGTAGAGGTCGTAGACGAGCTCCTGCCCCGTGAGGCCGGCAAACTCGCGCGCTACCTTATATAATTCGTAGGCCTGACGCGTGTTGGTCTGATAGAAGCTCTTGGGGCCCACCTTGAAACGCAGGTCCTCCATCTCGAGGAAGATGTGGTCGGTGCCGTGGAAGGTGGAGACCGGGAGGTCGGCAAACGTGTCGTTGAACTTCTGGTTGTTCACCCACAGGAGGCTCGTCACCTCGGGGAACGTGTCGCGAATCCAGGCGAGGAGGTCGTTGGCCTGCGCCTGTTCCTCGGGGGTGGCTATGCAGAACTGCATGAGCAGCATCAGCTCGCCCGTGTTGCTGAGCCGAATCATCATACCGCGCAGCAGTCCGGTGTGCTGGCGGGCGTCGAAGAACGTGAGGCCGTGGGCGTAGGCATAGTCGCGGATGCCGTTGCGCAGGCGGTTGTTCACATCGTCCATAAGGTGACACTCGTCGATGGGCAGTATCTTGTCGAACGAGCCGCTGGTGTGGAAGCCGACGGCCTCGGGATGGTCGTAGACCACGCCGCTCTGGATTTCCTCCTTCGTGAGCCATCGTTTGTTGGAGAAGCCGAACTCCAGCTTGTTGCGGTATTCGCGCGTCTGCTCCGACCCGAGGATGGGGTCGAAGGGCGGCAGCTCCACCTTGCCGATGCGGCGCAGCGCGTCCTCCACCTGGCGCTGTTTCCAGCGGAGCTGTTCTTCGTAGGGCAGGCACTGCCACTTGCAGCCGCCGCACACGCCGAAGTGGGGGCAGAAGGGCTCGGCCCTCTGTTCGCTGCGGCGATGGAAGTGCACGGCTTCGGCCTCGGCATAGCTGTGTTTCTTGCGGGTGAGCTGGAGGTCGACCACATCGCCCGGCACCACGTAGGGGACGAAGACCACCAGGTCGTCCACCCGGGCCAGGGCCTTGCCTTCGGCAGCCACGCCGGTTATCTCGACCGCCTCGAGCAGCGGCAGGGGTTTCTTCTTTCTTGACATGGGAAATCTATTTGTGTGTTTCGCTCCATTCGCGCAACATGCGGATGGCTTCGGCCAGCACGCCGGCCGAGCCCTTGAACTTCCAGGAGCCCTGCGGGTCGTTGCCCGGTGCATACCATTCGTTGAAGTCGCCGTTCTTTATCACGCGGTCGAGCATGGGAGAGATTTCGTCGTAGGCTTCCTCGACGAAGCCGTGGGCCACGAGTTGCTGAATCATGCGGCCGCCGAACCACGTCCAGTCGCCACCGTTCTGGTAGCCGTAGGGCTGGGCCATGCGGCCGGGGAAGAAGTCCTGGGGATAGGGCGGATAGAGCGTGAGCCCGATGGTGGGCATCCCCGAGGCTTCGACGTTGCGCAGCATGTCGCTGTTGGCGCGGCCCACCTCGTCGCGACTGAGCAGTCCGGCCTCGATGGCCACAGCCGTGCCACCGTGGCAATAGACTTCCATCTCGTCAAAGTCTTCGGGCACGGGCGAACCGCTGAGATAGATGTGGGGGATGAACTTCTGCCGCTCCGTGTCCCAGAGCAGTTGTCGCGTGCGCTGTCGCACCTGGGTGCAGAGCTTTTTCTCCTCGTCGGTTGCGATGCCCATCTCGGCCATGTCGTCGAGGGCGATGACGAGCATGGCGTTGTCGTAGACGTCGATGGCGGGATAGCTGTGCTCGTTCATATCGACGATGGTGCTCACGTCGTCCCAACCGGTCTGGCCCACGGGCTGCACGTCGCCCCAGTCGGCCGTCATGGCGCCGTAGAGGAGGCCGTGCTGCGGGTCGAAGCGTTCCCGCATCAGATAGTCCACCATCCAGTGGACGCGCTCGGCCACGGTCTTGTCGCCCACGGACTCTTCGAGGATGTCTTTGTCGCCCGTCTTGCGGACATACTTGCAGAGGGCTTGTATGAGCGACGTCTCCTGGTCGGTCTCCACGGTGTTCTTGAATCCCAGCCGGGCCGTGTCGAGCGGCGAGGTGTAGAGGTGGGTGTCGCCTCCGTTGTAGTTCTGGCGGTCGTCCACCACGTATCCGTCGATCATCTCGCCGTTGGGCTGCTGCATGCGGAAGAAGATGAGCAGCGCCTCGCGCACATCGGAGGGCGGCACCACGTCGAGCGAGGTGAGGATGAAGGTGTTCAGGTCGCGGGCCCACACGCTCGAATAGCCCGTGCCGGCATTGAAGCCCTCGCGGAGCAGTTGGTGGGCCATGCTGTCTACTTTCGGCAAGCGCTCGTCCTGCAAGATGCGCCGTGCCAGCTGTTGCTCGGGGCCGGGGCCGCAGGCGGCAGCCACCATGGCGACCGCCACGAGCAGGGAGCGTAAGATGCTTCTTTTCATAATTTGCTGACTGGTTTGAGGGGCTTTATTGTGTGCAAAGTTAGCAAATTTATGGCAGATGAATGAACAAAAGCCTCAGTTTTTTGGCAGAAAGTGGCCGGTGGGAAGTGCAGAAGCGCCATTTTGTCAACTTCTCCGCGCCATAACGTCAAGAAATCTTACCTCGCCGCATTCCGCCGGCCCAC
>CAMJRQ010000032.1 GCA_946408305.1 uncultured Prevotellaceae bacterium | reverse complement strand
AAAAGGAAGAAAATG
The DNA here is from genome assembly GCA_946408305.1 of uncultured Prevotellaceae bacterium. The sequence continues at coordinate 9,022 of CAMJRQ010000032.1, read as the reverse complement.
CGTATCTTTGCACGCATACTGAAAACTAACCCCCAAAACAATTCGAAAACCAATATGGCAGAAACAAGAAAAATCAAGCGCGCACTGGTCTCGGTCTACCACAAAGACGGGCTCGACGAGATACTGCGCACGCTGCATAAGCTGGGCGTAGAGCTGCTCAGCACGGGCGGGACGCAAGCCTTCATCGAGAGCCTGGGCATCCCGTGCCAGAAAGTGGAGGACGTGACCACGTATCCCAGCATCCTGGGCGGACGCGTGAAGACGCTCCACCCCAAAATCTTCGGCGGCATACTGGGGCGCCGCGAGCTGGAGGGCGACCGCCAGCAGATGGCCCAGTATGACATCCCCGACATCGACCTCGTCATCGTCGACCTCTATCCCTTCGAAGACACCGTCAGCAGCGGAGCCTCCGAGGCCGACATCATCGAGAAGATAGACATCGGCGGCATCAGCCTCATACGCGCCGCAGCCAAGAACTTCCGCGACGTCATCATCGTGCCCTCCAAGGCCCAGTACGGCGCACTGCTCCAGCTCCTGCAGAAGCAGGGAGCCGAGAGCCAGCTGGAGGACCGCCGCTGGTTTGCCACACAGGCATTCGGCGTCAGCAGCCACTACGACACAGCCATCCACGCCTATTTTGAGAGCGGACGATAGACAACAGACAACGGACAACAGACAACGGACAACAGACGACAGATATGAAATTCTTTAAGCTGAACAAAGAAATAGCCATGGACCTGGGCACGGCCAACACCATCATCATACATGATGGCAAAATCGTGGTGGACGAGCCCAGCGTGGTGGCACTGGACCGGAAGTCGGAACGGATGATAGCCGTGGGCATGAAGGCCAAGATGATGTATGAGCGCGAGAACCCCGAAATCGTCACCATCCGCCCGCTGCGCGACGGCGTGATAGCCAACTTCAACGCCTGCGAACAGATGATGCGCGGGCTCATCAAGATGGTGCACCGCGGCAGCCGGCTCTTCACCCCCTCGCTGAAGATGGTCATCGGAGTGCCGAGTGGCAGCACCGAGGTGGAGCTGCGTGCCGTGCGCGACAGTGCCGAACATGCCGGCGGCCGCGAGGTCTACCTCATCTACGAACCCATGGCAGCCGCCATCGGCTCGGGGCTCGACGTGCTGGCCCCAATGGGCAACATGGTGGTGGACATCGGCGGAGGCTCCACAGAGATTGCCGTCATCTCGCTCGGCGGCATCGTGGTGGACAAGAGCCTGCGCGTGGCCGGCGACGACCTGACGCGCGACATCCAGGACTACATGAGCCGCCAGCACAACGTCCGCGTGAGCGAACGGATGGCCGAGCGCATCAAGATAAACGTGGGCGCCGCCCTCACCGAACTGGGCTCCGAGGCACCCGAGGACTACGTGGTCCACGGCCCCAACAAGATTACGGCACTGCCCATGGAGGTGCACGTCTGCTACCAGGAGATAGCCCACTGCCTCGAGAAGACCGTGGCCCTCATCGAGACCTCCATCCTGCATGCCCTCGAAGAGACCCCGCCCGAGCTCTATGCCGACATCGTGCAGAACGGAATCTATCTGACCGGCGGAGGCGCCCTGCTGCGCGGATTGGCCAAGCGCTTCACCGACAAGATAAACATCCCCTTCCACGTGGCCGACGACCCGCTCCACAGCGTGGCAAAAGGCACCGGCATCGCACTCAAGAATATCGGCAACTACTCCTTCCTGATGTAAATTGAGAGAGCTGCTCGAAAGACTGGCACAGAACGCCCACTGGATTGTCTTCCTCCTGCTGGAGACACTGGCGGGCGTTATGCTCTTCCGCTACAACCGCTTCCAGCACAGCGTGTGGCTCACACAGGCCAACACCGCCGTGGGGCAGGTGATTGAATGGGAGGCCGAGGCCATGTCGTACATCGGCCTGAACCGGCGCAATGCCGAACTCACGGAGCTGAACATCATCCTGCAGAACGAAAACGACCGCCTGCGCCATCGTCTGATGGAGCAAGCGGCCGACAGCCTGCAGGCCAGCCTCGACACCATCCCCTCGCTCGAGGGGGTCACGCTGATTCCGGCCCAGGTCATCTCGAACAGCGTGAACCTGCCCGAAAACTATCTGACCATCAACCGCGGCTCGGACGACGGAGTGCGCCCCGAGATGGGCGTGCTGAGTGGCGCCGGGCTGGTGGGCATTGTGGCCAAGACGAGCCCCCGGTATGCCATCGTCATGTCGGTCCTGAACAGCCGCAGCAACATCAGCTGCCGCCTCAGGGGCTCCGAATTCTTCGGCTATCTGAAGTGGAACGGAGGCAGCCCCCTGCGAGCCTACATCGACGACATCCCGCGCCACGCCACGTTCCAGGTGGGCGACGAGGTGGAGACGAGCGGCTTCAGCAGCGTCTTCCCGCCAGGCATCTATGTGGGGCGCGTGGCCCGCATTCAGGACAGCGACGACGGACTCTCCTATAAGCTCGAGGTGGAGCTCAGCACCGACCTTGCACGAGTCCGGGACGTCTGCGTGGTGGTGCAGGAACACGAGGCCGAACTCGATACAATGACCGTGAAACCGAACCGATAGATGATAGTCCGCCAGTTCATCCACCTCATGCAGATGCTGGGGCTCATAGCCCTGCAAGTGCTGCTGCTGAACCACGTCCACCTCTTCGGCTATGCCACGCCCATGATCTACGTGGCCTTTCTGCTCTATTTTCCCCTCAACGCCTCGCGCATCAGCCTCCTGCTGTGGGGCTTTGCCACCGGACTGATTGTCGACGTCTTCAGCAACACGCTGGGCATGGCCACGGCCTCGATGACGCTGGCTGCCATGGTGCGGCCAGCGCTGCTCAACGTGATGGTGCCGCGCGACTCGGCCATCGACATGGTGCCCGACTATACGTCGATGGGGCGGGCCAACCACGCCCGTTTCGTGGCCCTGCTGCTCATCGTGCACCACGCCGCATTCTATCTGCTGGAGTTCTTTTCAATCCATCATCCCCGCGAACTGCTCCTCTCCTTTCTCTCGGGCACAGCACTCTCCCTGCTGCTCATCCTGACGCTCGAGCTCTTTCGCGGCAAACGAAAGTGAGGCGAGCCTATGCCGGTCAATCACGAACTGGAGAAACGCAAGTATGTGCTGGGCGGCGCAGCCATCGTCATCGTGCTGCTCTATCTGGCCAGGCTCTTCTCGCTGCAGATGCTCAGCGACGATTTCAAGCGCAATGCCGATTCGAATGCCTTCCTGAAGCGCATCCAGTATCCGGCACGCGGAGTCATCACCGACCGCAACGGCCAGCTCCTCGTCTACAACCAGCCGTCCTACGACATCATGGTGGTGATGAACGAGCAGGTGGGTGTCGACACGCTCGACCTCTGCGAGAGTCTCGGCATCACCCCCGATTGGTATGCGCGGCGCATGGCCGAGATAAAGGACCGCAACCGCAATCCGGGCTACAGCCGCTACACCCAGCAAATCTTCATGAGCCAGCTCTCGGCCGAGGAGTTCAGCCGCTTTCAGGAGAAGCTGTTCCGCTTCCCCGGCTTTTACGTCCAGAAACGCAGCATCCGCCAGTATCAGTATCCCCATGCGGCCCACATCCTGGGCGACGTGGGCGAGGTGGGGCGTGCCGACATCGAGGCCGACGAGTACTACCAGCCGGGCGACTACATCGGGAAACTGGGTGTGGAACGCTCCTACGAGAAACAACTGCGCGGCACGAAAGGCTCGGAAATCCTGCTGCGCGATGCCCACGGACGCATCAAGGGCCGCTATCAGGAGGGCCGCTTTGACCAGGCTCCCGTTCCCGGAAAGAACCTGACGCTTGCCATCGACCTCAATCTGCAGGCCTTGGGCGAACGTCTGATGAAAGGAAAGATGGGCAGCATCGTGGCCATCGAACCCGCCACGGGCGAAGTGCTCTGCATGGTATCGAGCCCGAACTACGACCCCCGCATGATGGTGGGTCGGCAGCGGGGACGCAACAACCACATCCTGGGGCAAGACCCTCATAAGCCGCTCCTCAACCGAGCCATCATGGGCCAATATCCGCCCGGCTCGACGTTCAAGACCGGGCAGGCCCTCATGCTGCTCCAGGAAGGCATCATCACGCCGTCCACCTCCTATCCCTGCAGCCACGGCTTCCGCTTCCGCGGGCTCAAGGTGGGCTGCCACGGACACCCCTCGCCCCTGCCGCTCGTGCCGGCCATCGCCACCTCGTGCAACGGCTATTTCTGCTGGGGGCTCTATCACATGCTGAGCAACCGCACGAAGTACGCGACCGTGCAGGAGGCCATGACGCGCTGGAAGGACTTCATGGTGTCCATGGGCTTCGGCTATCAGCTGGGGGTTGACCTCCCGGGCGAGAAGCGCGGCATGATTCCCAATGCGCAGTATTACGACAAGGCCTACAAGGCATCGTGGAACGCGCTCTCCATCATCAGCATCGCCATCGGCCAGGGCGAGGTGAACCTGACACCTCTGCAGATAGCCAACCTGGGCGCCACCATCGCCAACCGCGGCTTTTTTCTCACCCCTCATCTGGTGAAGGAGGTGCAGGACGAGCCCCTCGACACGCTCTATACACGCCGCCGCTATACGATGGTTGACCGTCAGCACTACGAGGTTGTGGCACAGGGCATGCGCTCGGCGGTGCTGGGCGGAACGTGCCGCGGAGCCAACAGCCCTTGGTATGAAGTGTGCGGCAAGACCGGCACGGCACAGAACCCTCACGGACAGGACCACAGCGTCTTCATGGGCTTTGCTCCGAAGGACGCCCCGAAGATTGCCATCTGCGTCTATGTGGAGAACGGACATTACGGTGCCACATTCGGTGTGCCCATCGGCGCACTGATGATGGAACAGTATCTGCGGGGCTCACTAAGCGAGGCCAGCGAGGCAAAGGCCACGCTCTTCGAGAACCGGCATCTCTATCAACCCTTTGATTACGGACAATGGACAACGGACAACGAATCGCCGACGGCGGACAACACCAAAAAACCATAGGGCTCCTGCAATCCATCGACTGGATTACCATCCTGCTCTATGTCGTCCTGCTCGGATTGGGTTGGATGAGCGTGTGCGGAGCCACCTACGATTTCGACCAGGCGGGCAACTTCTTCGATTTCTCCACCCGCAGCGGCATGCAGATTGTATGGATTGGCAGCTCGCTCGTGCTGGCCACGCTCATCCTGATGACCGACGACCGCCTCATCGAGTCGCTCTCGTATCTGCTCTATCTGGCGTTCCTCGTGCTGCTCTTCGTCACTCCCTTCCTGGCGCACGACATCAAGGGATCGCTCTCCTGGATTAAGGTCGGCTCGTTCAGCATCCAACCGGCCGAGTTTGCCAAGTTCGCCACGGCACTCTGTGTGGCCAAGGTGATGAGCGTCAACGGGTTCAACGTGTCGCGTTGGCGCGATCTCTTCATTGTCTGTGCCGTCATCGTGCTGCCCATGTTGCTCATCGTGCTGCAGAAGGAGACGGGCTCGGCCCTGGTCTATCTGAGTTTCTTCCTGATGCTCTATCGCGAGGGGATGCATGGCAGCATCCTTTTCACCGGCATCGCAGCCGTGGTGTATTTCGTGGTCGGGGTGCGCTTTGCCGACCTTCCGCTCTGGGCTCATTCGGCCATTCACGTCGGCCCCTTCCTCGTCCTGCTGCTCATTCAACTCTTCACCGGCTGCATGCTTTGGATTTACACGCAGCGGCGCACGGTGGCCTGGTGGACGCTCTTTGGCGGCATCGGCCTGGTGATGCTGGCAGTGTTGTTCTCGCGTTTCGTCATTCCCTTCGATGTGGTCTGGGTGCAGGCAGGTGTCTGCCTCTTCACGGTGCTCGCCCTGCTCTTTCTGGCCCTCCGCGAGCGTCTGCTTCCTTATTTCTACATCGCCATGTTCGCGCTGGGCTCGTTGGCGTTCTATTATTCGGCCGATTACGTGCTGAACCATGTGATGGAGCCCCACCAGCAGACGCGCATCAAGGTGCTGCTCGGTCTCGAGGACGACCCGCGCGGTGCCGGCTACAACGTCATTCAGGCCAAGATTGCCATCGGCTCGGGCGGGCTGCGTGGCAAGGGCTTCCTGAATGGCACGCAGACGAAGCTCAAATACGTGCCCGAGCAGGACACCGACTTCATCTTCTGTACGGTGGGCGAGGAGGAAGGCTTCCTGGGCTGTGCCCTGGTGCTGTTCCTGTTCCTGGCGCTCATCCTGAGGCTCATCCATGTGGCCGAACGTCAGCCCTACACGTTTGGCCGTGTCTACGGCTACTGCGTGCTGAGCATCTTCCTCTTCCACCTGTTTATCAATGTGGGAATGGTGTTGGGGCTTACGCCGGTCATCGGTATCCCCTTGCCCTTCTTCAGCTACGGCGGTTCGTCGCTGTGGGGCTTCACAATTTTGTTGTTTATCTTCCTGCGGATTGATGCCGGGCGCAACCGCATGCGTCGCTGACGCAGAGGTGCCTCTCTACTGGCGTTCCACCCGAATGCCCACCTCGCTGATGTGGGGCATGATTTCGCGCTCCATGAGGTGATGCAGCCGCAGTTCGGCTCCCGATGCCTCCTGCAGGCGTATGTTTCCTCCCGCCAGCTCGTATTGGAGCAGGTTCAGCCCCTTGCCGCTGAGCGATTCAGTCTCGTCGGTCAGGCGGAAGCAGAGCGTGTCTTGCTCGGTCTTCTCTCCGGAGCGTTTCTCCAGCTGGAGCCACAGTTCGCGGTAGGGGAATGAGCGGTCGAGGCGTATCTCCACGAAGGTGGCTGCCAGGCACGGGGTGGGGGAGGGCGCGAGGGTGAAGCAGAGCGTGTCGGTGCGTCGCCATCCCTCCTCGCCGATGCTCTGGTAGGAGTGGAAGAGCGTGTTCTCCGTGCATCCTGCCAGCAGCCACACGCCGAGTGCGGCCAGCCATTTTGCGGCCGTCATGGCATTCCCGTTGCCGGGGGTTCGGTGCCTTGTGTTTCGGCCTGGCCTCCCTGGGCGGGCTGCGGTTTTTTCTTCTTCTTTTTCTTCTTTTTCTTCTTGTCGAAGCGGTTCAGGTCATCCTGCGTAGCCAGGTCGATGGGCCGTTCGGGCTGTTGGCGTCCGCCCTCCTCGAGTGCCAGGGGCTTCTCTCCGGCCTTATTCATGGCGATGATGGCCTTAGCACGTTCGGCGCTGATGGTCACCAGGTTGGCCGCCAGTCGCTTGTCGGTGGAGTAGGTGACCATGCGGCTCAGTATGTCGGCCTTGAAGTAGTAGAAGTCGCCGTCTTGGGTCTGCAGCACAATCTCGCGGCTGGGCAGTGCCGAGTTGGCCTCCATGTATTGGTCCACCTCGTAGTTGATGCAGCATTTCAGCTTGGCGCACTGTCCGGCCAGCTTCTGCGGGTTGAGGCTGAGGCTCTGGAAGCGGGCAGCGCCGGTGCCCACGCTGACGAAGTTCTTCATCCATGTGGCGCAGCAGAGTTCGCGTCCGCAGGGACCGAATCCGCCGATGCGTCCGGCTTCCTGCCGTGCACCGATTTGTTTCATCTCGATGCGCACGTGGAAGGCCTCGGCCAGCACCTTGATGAGCTGGCGGAAGTCCACGCGGCCGTCGGCGATGTAGTAGAAGATGGCTTTGTTGCCGTCGCCCTGGTATTCCACGTCGCCGATTTTCATCTCCAGTCCCAGGTCTTTGGCAATCTGGCGGCTCTGAATCATCGTGTCGTGCTCGCGAGCTTTGGCCTCGGCGTATTTCTCCATGTCCACGGGACGTGCCTTGCGGTAGATGCGCCGAATTTCCTCGGAGCTCTTCAGGTTGGCCTTCTTCATCTGCAGGGGCACGAGCGAGCCCGTCATCGTCACGGTGCCGATGTCGTGCCCGGGACTGGCCTCGACGGCCACCACGTCGCCTTTCTCGAGCGGCAGCCCGTTGCTGTTGTGGTAGTATCCCTTGCGTGTGTTCTTAAACTGCACCTCCACCAGGTCGGTCACCTCCGTGTTGCCCGGCAGGTCGGCCATGTAGTCGTAGGTGTTCAGTTGGCAGTAGTGCCCTGTGTGGGCTCCTTTGCTGCACAGGCCGCGTCCGCCGCAGCCGCATGTATAGAAATCTTCCATATCTCTCTTTGTCTCTGTTCTCTAATCCAAGCTACTGCTTCAGCAGTACGATGATTTTCAGTGCGAAGTCGAAGAATACCATCCGTGCGTTCACGTTCTGCTCGATGTCGCGCTGAGCCTCCGATAGCTCGTCCATGATGCCGATGACGTTGCGCTCGTTGATGAAGGGTGCGAAGCGGGTGCTGAACTGTTCCTCGGCCTGCGTCTCGAAGGACATCTCGGGCCGGTGGAAGTTGTGGATGAAGTTCTCGCGCACGAGCCGCTGGCAGTAGGCGAGCATGCGTCGCTGGCGTTCGCGTCCGAGCTCGGCGGCGCGGTCGGCCCACTGGCGCAGGTCGCGCACCTGGCGTGAGTAGCTCTGCCGCATGAGCGTCACGAACATGTCGAAGAAGAGCTCCTCCTCGTTGCCCGCCTGCTGGCGAGCCAGCGCGGCCGTATAGTTGCCCTGTGCCACGTGGGCCGCCTGCCGGGCCTCGTTCTCGCCGAGGCCGAACTGCCGGCTGAGGGCCTGTGCGATGTCGTCCTCCGTGAGGGCTGGCACCTGTATGCGCTGCACGCGGCTCTGGATGGTGCCCAGCACGTTGTCGGGCTCCTGGCTGACGAGCAGGAAGTGGGTCTTCGTGGGCGGTTCCTCGATGAGTTTGAGCAGCTTGTTGGCCATCTCGGTCTTCATGCGTTCGGGCAGCCACAGCACCACCACGCGGCGTCCGCCCTGGCTGGCCTTGAGAGCCAGCTTGCGCTGCAGCGAGTCGCTCTCGCCCACGTAGTGCATCACCTGCTGGTTCTCGGCCTTGATGTCGTTGAGCCAGTCCTCCAGTCCGAAGTACACGTTGCGGCCGAGCTGTTCGCGCCACTGCGGCAAGTAGTCGTCCGAGAGGGTGTTGTCGGTGGCTTTCTTCTTGTAGACGGGGAAGGAGAAGTGGAGGTCGGGATGGGCCCACGAGCGCAACATCTGGCAGCTGCTGCACT
>CAMJRQ010000031.1 GCA_946408305.1 uncultured Prevotellaceae bacterium | reverse complement strand
ACCTGAACGTAGCGGAAGCCCTTGTAATTGAACTGTGTGACGTATTCATCTTCCTCGCCGCTCAGAGTGACCACATCCGTCTGGAAGGGGTCCTTCTGCCTGTCCCCCCGATAATAGACGTCGATGTTCGAGGGGTCGAGAGAACCATCCTCGTGGAGACGCTCTCCATGTCGGAGGCGGAGGACAGTGCCTTTCTGCCCACGAGCTTTCAAACGGGTTACGCCTGCCATGTTCTGTCCGAAGTCGTAGAGCCACGTGGTATCATTCAGTTGGCGTATGCTGACAGGCGGCCGCTCCCAGTCTATGCGGATGGGGCGTGCCTGCTGCGCCGTGACGTTTTGTGAGGGCACACTCCTCAGGTGTACTCCACGCCACTTGCTGTCGTCAAATCCGGGTTCGTCCCATCCTGCCTGCCGCTTTGTGAAATCACTATGCTCGCCCGTATAGATGTTGTTTTGCACGATTTCGCCTCGTCCCGACCGCCATGAATAATCGGTTGCAATGGTCTCAACGGTGCCGTCGCCATACGTTATCCTCAGGTCGAGACAAAACGCCGGACGGTTACGCCAAGGGGCGCGTTCGAAATCCCACACACCGATGCTCTGGTGGTTATACCATCCATTGCCCAAGACCACCCCAACCGCGTTTTCGCCTTGCCGCAACAATGAGGTAACATCATGCGTCACATACAGGTTGCGCCGGTCGAAACGTGTGTAGAGCGGGTCGAGCATGTGGTCGCCCACACGCTGACCATTTAGATGAAGCTCGTAGAGTCCGGCTGCAGCTATATAAATGCGCGCACTCTTCACTTTGCGATTCAGCGAAAAGGACTTGCGGAAGTATGGCGCAGGCAGATAATCAATGCGACGATTGTCGTCAATCCAATTACCTCGCCAGTTGCCCTGCTCCATCATACCGGTCTCGAAACGTGCCACTGGCGACAAGCTGGTGTGTCCTTGGTTGTCAGTAACAGCCACGTTCCAATAATAAGCGGTAAAAGGTTGCAGCGCTTCACCGGCGTAGCGAGCCAACATGCTGCTGCCCTGTATAATTCCGGAGTCCCATGAGGCACCGTTTCCCGCTGCTACCGAGGCTGAGTCGGTGCCAACACAGATGCGGTAGGACTGCTGGGTAACACGCTCGTCCGACGATGCCATCTGCCATGTCAGACGAGGTTGGCTTGCGTCAATCCCAAGGGGATTTTCCAAATGTTCCGTCTGGAGGTTACGCGGGGTCTGTCCATGAAGGGCGGTGGCTGTGACCAAAGCGAAGGCCGCCAGCATACGGGCGTGATTCATTGCTGCTATTTTATGTATCCTGTGAATGATTCTTTTTTACGGTTCAACGCACTGCGCATTCCATCTCCACGCGTCCTTTTTCGGGCTGGATGAGGAAGACCGACCCATCGCCTTTTTTACGCAGATCCTGGAAGGTGCCTCGTTTCAAAGGAAGCCGATAGGCGTAGCCCTCCTGCTCGGCCGTCAGAAGATTCTGGCCGATGGTCTGGAAGGGTAGGGTGGCCTTGGGCTGTGTGCGGAGCGCGAGGCACCAGTTGAGGTCCTTGGCCGTGCAGGAGATTCGCATCCGTTTCTCGTCGAGCGAGAGGCGGATTTCGCCGCGGCCGTCGCTGAGCGGCCATACAATGTGCATCGAGCTGCGCCCGGTGGTGATGAGGGGCGAAAGACCTTTCAGCACGCTGAGCGAGCCGTCGGGCAGCTGCTCGAAGAAACGCAGACCGGCCATGTCCTTGGCCGTGCTCCAGAGGTTGCCGTCGACGATGGGTTGCGTCAGATAGTCACACTTGTTCGAGGTGCACACGCGGTCGTAATAGGGCGAGACGACACGCTCGTCGAACAGGTGGATGTCGCGGAAACTCATGCGTCCGGCCTCCCAGAGGATGTTGGCGCGGTAGAAGCGACTGTTGAACCACACGGTCTTGCCCTGGCGGTCGGTGTAGTCCTCGAGTGCCGAGCAGGCCGTGGGGGGCGTGACGGAGTATTTCCGACGGAAGGCGCGGGCCGATTCGATAAGCGTCTCCACGCGCAACTTGCCCTGCCGCTGCAACTGGGCTATCTGGGGCAGCTGAGCGTCGTATCCCGGCTTGATGGGGCCCCACATGAAGGAGTTCTCCTGCCCTGCCTGGAAGTAGGTGAAGCCCAGGGCGGGGTGCTCGGTCTGGCAACGCAGGTACCAGGCCACCCAGTCGGGTTTCTGGGCATTGACGTAGACGGGCTCTATGGTGACGACGTGCTGCGTGGAACCTCCCACTCCGGCGATGTACTGATAGAGCGGGTCGCTGCCCAGCATGCGGAAGACGGGCAGGTCAATCTGCCCGCTGCGGCTCTGTGCCGGCATGTAGGCATTCACTCGCGAGGGGTAGTAGGCTCCGGCCCAGTAGCCTCCCCAGAGGGTGTAGCCGTCGGTGCCTATCTGGTCTTTGCAGATGCAGCAGCCCTCGATGCCGTATTTCTCACGCATATAGGCCAGCGAGTGGGCATCGATGAACCACGAGCCGATGCTCTGGGGCAGCTGTCCGAAGACTTCGCGGAACTTCTGCATGTAGACGTCGACGAGAAGCTCGCGCTCCTGCTGGGTGTAGCCCACGGAGAAGCCCTTGTCGGCATGCCAGTCCCAGGGGAAGCGGCCGCGCCAGCGGAGCCCGGCGGCCTCCACGTGGGGCTGCGTTATCTCCCACCATCCGCCCACCTCGCATCCGCGGGCCATTTCCTCGCGCATGAGGGGCTGATAGAGCGGGTCGATGAGGGCGTCGTACTGCAAGAGCCACGTGCCACGGAAGTCGTACTGACGCAGGGCCTCGGCCTCGTTGCGCGTGGTCTCGAAGAGCATGGTGCGTGTGTCGCCCTCGACGCGCGGCTCGATGTCGCGCACGAAGTTCACAAAGTTCACGATGCGCGGCGTCTTGTCTGCCTTCTGGGCACGGCAGTCGGTAAACAGGGTCGCAGCGATGCCCAATAGTAGGACATGAAGGAGCAGGATGGATGATGTTCTTTTCATCTGAAAGTTTTTTTAGGTAGATTTGTTTTGCGTACTCAATATCTTACGGCTTCGATGAGTATGCCTTGATTGGATGCAAGCCTCACGCTGTAGGTGCCGTCTGATGCCACCTGGACTTCGACGGGCCCTTCTGTTCCCTGAACCGAGACGCGGCGGCCGTCCGAACGGAACGTCAGCGTGTGCAGCGTGTTGTGCTCGTCATAAGGGTCGTCGGCCGAGCAGACGAAGAGAGCCTGATTGCCGTCGCCCTGGCGTGAAATCATCGTTCCGATGACGAGCGGCGAATGGTCGGTGGTGGCCAGATTGCTGAAGATGCCGTTTGAGAAACTGCTCATGCTCTGCTGCCCCACGCCTTGCAGCCACTTGGTTCCCTGGAAGGAAACGAAGTCGGTGCGAACGCGGCGGTACTTCATGTAGGCCGGGGCTAAGGTGTGAATCTCCTTGTTGATGCGTTTCAGTTTCTCGTATTGCTGGGTCTTCTGCCCCGCCGTGTCGAGTACATTGTTATACCACCAGCCCGCCGTGTAGCAACCCCAGATGATGTTTTCGGCACCGAAAGCCATCGCGCTGTAGGCCTGGAAACGCAGCTGGTTCTCGCTGATCCACTTCTTGGCATCGTTCGAGTTCACTTGCAGCACAATCCACATGCTTCGGCCCGAGCCGAGAGCGGCATCGGCCACGATGCGCAGATTCTCGTAGGCCTGCCAGACGTTGATGCTGTAGAGGTAGAAATCGTAGCAGATGTAATCCGACGGGACGTTTTTCACGTATTCGGCAATGTGCTGCTGATAGGTGGGTGTGCCCAGTTGGTTGACGGTCTGCTCGGCGGTGTTCTGTGATACCGAGGCATAATTCGGGTAGAGGTTCAGGTAGGGGAACTGGTGAGGGAACAGTTCCTCGATGCGGCGGAATACCTTTCCGTAGTAGGGGAAGTCCAGTGCCGACGGCTCGTCGCCTATGTCGATGCCCCAGACGGCTGGGTGGTCGCGGAACTTGTCTGCGGCCGCCTCGTAGGCCTCCATGGGATTCTTCTTGCTGAGCGTACCCGCGTTCTTGCCATTGCCTCCCCACCAGCCGGGAACCACTCCGCTCACGATGGCTCCCACGCCGTGTTTCTCGAAGAGGTCGAGCAGAGGCTTGTCGTAGGGCACGCAGGTCATGAAGTCTATGCCGCAGGCAGCGATGTCCTTCACATGCTGTTCCGTGCGGGCATAGGGCTGCAGGATGTATGCCCCGATGTTCAGCCGCGAGCGGTCCATGCGCGGTTCTTTCGCTTCCCGGGCGGACAGGTTGATTGCCCCGAGTCCGAAACTCATAAGGAGCACAAGCAAGAGGAACTTTTTCATAGTTATTGGAAGTCAGAGAGTGGTTTCGTGTTCTTCTTCGGTTGCCATGCTCATTTTCCAGTACTTCCATAGCAGGGCGGCGCTGGCGATGGCCAGTGTGGTAATAAGAATCCATGTGCCCGCGGTGCCCAGCCCCAGCCATTCGGTGTAGGTGAAATCCTCGGCCCGCTCGCCCAGCAGGTTCATCTCGACGACGGCCACGCTGTTGTTCAGGATGTGGAGCAGCGAGGTCAGCACCACCGAGCCCGTGCAATAGTAGATGAGCCCCAGCATCAGGCCGATGATGAAGGCGAAGAACACCTGGGCGGGGTTCAGGTGGATGATGCCGAAGAGGAATGCACTGAAGACGATGGCTTTCCAGGGGCGCACTCCGGCGCGCAGCATCGACCCCTCGGCGGCCTCGCGGAAGATGAGTTCCTCGGCCACAGGGCCCACCACGGCAATGGTCAGCACGCCCAGCGGCAGGCGGGCCATCTCCATCATCTCGGCCTCAATCAGGTTGGGCAGGTTGATTTGCTCGCCCAGCAGGTTGGTGGCCATGATGCCCAGGATGACTCCCACTATGGCCAGCAAGGCCAGGGGCCAGCGCACATGGGCCGTCGAGAAACTCTCGGGCAGGCGCACCATCTTCCGCCACCACAGGATGAGGCTCGTGGCCACAGCCCCGAGCAACGTGCCAACCACGGCCAGCAGTGCCGGGCTGTCTGGTTTAGAAAACAACATGAAAACAGACAGCAGACCGCCCAAGAGGGCCTGCATCACCAGATAGAGCAGGGCAGCCAGTGTCGCCCGCCAATAAACATTTTTCATACTTCTTTGGGTTTATGAATGATTGAAAATGCGAATTCCAAGGCCTCGCGCATGATGCGGGCTCCGCTCAGGTAGGTGATGCCCAGATAGAGCGCAGCGGCCATCGCCACACGGCTTGCGAGCAGCAGCCACAGGTTCCCGATGCCGCGCGTGGCCCACCAGGTGATGGTCATCACCGTCAGGCTAATCAGGAGGAAGGGCACGACGTCGAGCAGCGTCTGCCACAACGTGAGCCCGATGAGCCGCCAGGCAAACCATTGCCACACGAGCAGCCACACAAGGTTCACGCAGATGAAGTAGGCAACCATCACGTAGACGCCTTGTGGGTGGAGCGCCACGAGCCCGCCCACGACGAGCAGGCTCAGCGTGATGGTGCACCACATGTTGATTTGGCTGCGCCCCTGGCTGATGGTCAGCTGGCTGAAGAGCGTGGCGAGCGGCACGAAGGCTCCGTAGATACTCAGCATCGAGAGCAGCAGGGCGCTCTCCTCCCACTTTGGGCCCACCACTATGAGCAGGAACTCGCGGGCCACCAGTCCCATGCCCAGCATGCAGGGGAAGGAGACGAACGAGACGAAACGCAGCATCTTGCGGAAGGCCCGTTTGTAGCGCTCGGGGTCGTCGCTGACGCGCGACAGGACGGGTTGTGCCACGCCCGTCACCATGCCGTTGATGGTGTTGGCCGACATGTCTTCCCACTTGCGGGCGTTGCCATAGATGCCGGTCTGGTGCTCGCCATAGTACAGGCCCAGCAACAGACCGAAGATGTTGCTGCTCAGGCTGTTCACGATGTTCGTCAGGAGCAGGCGGCTGCCGAAACCGAACATGTGTCGGGCTGGCCGCAGGTCGATCTGGAGCGACGGGCGCCATGGCGACACCCACCAGCTCAGCACCGTCACTCCGAGGATGTAGAGCACGTTCAGCGCTGCCAGGCTCCAGTAGCCCATACCCGCATAGGCCATCGCCACGGCCACGCAGCCCGACACCACCACCGAGGCGATGGCTATCAGGGCCACCTGGCGGTTCATGAGGTTTACGAAGAGGTAGCCTCGCTGCACCGACCCCAGGCTGCTGAAAAAGAATCCCAGGAAGAGGACGCGTGCCAGTGCCACGGGCGGCGCATCGCGATAGAGCCCCACGATGAGGGGGGCGCAGAAGAAGAGCACGGCATAGAGCGTCGTGCCGATGGCCACCTGGCACCAGAAGACGGCGTTGTAGTCGCGGTGCGAGGGCGTCTTCAGGTTGCACAGGGCCGCGATGAAGCCGCTCTCCTGAAGGATGCTGCCCAGCGAGGCAAAAATCATCAGCTCGGTGATCTTGCCATAGTCCGCCGTGTCGAGCCGGCGCAACAGCAGGATGCCGAACAGGGCACCCAGCAGCTGCACGGTGCCGTTGTTCAGCAGGCCCCACGCAAATCCTTGCGCAGCACGGTGTTTCAGGTTGGTGCTCATCGCTATGCCTCTGCGGATGTTTGTTATAACAGCGAATTTATCGAATTCAACGAATTATTTCTTGTGGGAGAGGAAATTCGCTTAACTCGCTTAATTCGCTGTTCCTGTTTTTCCTCTGACTTTTTGTTATAACAGCGAATTTATCGAATTCAACGAATTATTTCTTGTGGAGAAGGAAATTCGCTTAATTCGCTGTTCCTGTTTCGCTGTTCCTTCCAAGTCACGATATCTGGCTGCCGGGCTTCACCTCTCCCATGGTGGTGGTGAGGCTCAGGCTGCCGTCGTAGTTCACGGCGCTGAGTATCATGCCGCAGCTCTCTTCGCCCATCATCTGGCGCGGGGCCAGGTTGGCGATGAAGAGCACGCGCTGGCCCACGAGCCGTTCGGGTTCGTACCACTGGGCGATGCCCGAGAGGATGGTGCGGTCGTGGCCCGAGCCGTCGTCGAGGGTGAACTTGAGCAGCTTCTTGCTCTTCTTGAGCTTTTCGCAGGCCTTGACGAGTCCCACGCGGATGTCGAGCCGCTCGAAGTCGTCGAAGGGGATGGTGGGCTTCACCTCGGCGGCACGGTAGGCCTCCTCCTGGTTGCGGCGGATGGTGTCCTCGAGCTTCTTGGTCTGCGCGGCCACCACGTCGTCCTCAATCTTCGTGAAGAGCAGTTCGGGTTTGGGCAGCTGCTTCCCGGTGGCGAGCAGTTCGGTGCTTCCCAGGTCTTCCCAGCTGAACTCGTCCATGCCGAGCATGCGGCGCAGGCGCTGGCTGCTGAAGGGCAGGAATGGCTCGAAGGCGATGGCCAGGTTGGCCGTGAGCTGGAGTGAGATGTTGATGATGGTCTTCACGCGCTCGGGGTCGGTCTTGATGAGTTTCCAGGGTTCACAGTCGGCGATGTATTTGTTGCCGATGCGTGCCAGGTTCATGGCCTCCTTCTGTGCCTCGCGGAACTTGAAGTGCTCGAGCAGCTGTTCGAGGCGTGCCTTCACGTCGCGGAACTCGCTGAGCGTCTGGCGGTCATAGTCCGTGAACTCGCCGCGCTGGGGCACCTGTCCCTCGTAGTATTTCTGGGTGAGCTGCAGGGCGCGGTTCACGAAGTTGCCGTAGACGGCCACCAGCTCGTTGTTGCAGCGAGCCTGGAAGTCGGCCCAAGTGAAGTCGTTGTCCTTCGTCTCGGGTGCGTTGGCCGTCAGCACGTAGCGCAGCTCATCCTGCCGGCCGGGCAGTTCGTCGAGGTATTCGTTGAGCCAGACGGCATAGTTCTTCGAGGTGGAAATCTTGTTGCCCTCCAGGTTGAGGAACTCGTTGGCCGGCACGTTGTCGGGCAGGATGTATTCGCCGTGGGCCCGAAGCATGGCGGGGAAGACGATGCAGTGGAAGACGATGTTGTCCTTGCCGATGAAGTGTACGAGGCGTGTCTCGGGGTCTTTCCACCACGTCTCCCACGAGCCCAGCTCGGGGTGCTGGTCGCAGAGCTCCTTGGTGTTCGAGATGTAGCCGATGGGGGCGTCGAACCACACGTAGAGCACCTTGCCCTCGGCCCCTTCGATGGGCACGGGGATGCCCCAGTCGAGGTCGCGGGTCACAGCGCGGGGCTTCAGTCCGCCGTCGAGCCACGACTTGCACTGGCCGTAGACGTTCGAGCGCCACTCCTTGTGCTCCTCCAGAATCCATTTCTCAAGCCATTCCTGGTCGCGGTCGAGCGGCAGGTACCAGTGTTTCGTGGCCTTGCGCACGAGCGGGTTGCCCGTCTCGGCGTTGTAGGGGTTGATGAGTTCCTCGGGCGAGAGGGTGGCTCCGCAGGCCTCGCACTGGTCGCCATAGGCCTCCTTGGCATGGCAGCGGGGACATTCGCCGCGGATGTTGCGGTCGGTGAGGAAGCGTCCCGTCTCGGGGTCGTAGAACTGCTCGGTCACCTGCTCCACGAGCCGTCCGTCGTCGTAGAGCTTGCGGAAGAAGTCGCTGGCCAGCTTGTGGTGGGTGGGGCTGGTGGTGCGGCTGTAGACGTCGAACGAGATGCCGAAGCGCTCGAACGAGTCCTTGATGAGCGTGTGGTAGCGGTCCACCACCTGCTGCACGGTGATGCCCTCCTTGCGGGCGCGGATGGTGACGGGCACTCCGTGCTCGTCGCTTCCGCCGATGAAGAGCACGGGGCGGCCTTTGAGCCGCAGGTAGCGCACGTAGATGTCGGCCGGCACGTAGACTCCGGCCAGGTGGCCGATGTGCACCGGCCCGTTGGCATAGGGCAGTGCCGAGGTCACTGTGGTTCTCTTGAAATTCTTTTCCATGTATTCCTTGTGGTTTGTCCTTATTTATAATTTTGCGCACAAAGATACGAAGAAGCGAGCAGAAAAGCAAAGCTTGCTTTGATTTTGTTGAGCGGGGGAAGAATCTATTGCAAACCATTGGTGTCCGGGGAAAACGGCCTGAAAGGCCAAATAGCTTGCA
>CAMJRQ010000030.1 GCA_946408305.1 uncultured Prevotellaceae bacterium | reverse complement strand
GCCCCCCACCTCCTCTCCGAGAAACAGGGCGGATGCCTGCGCGCCGCCAGCGGCATGCCCATGGTGCAGTTCGCCCTGCCCGCCATGCTCACCCTGGCCGACCAGGGCGTCCTCAGCCACGAGCAGGTCGTCGAGCTCATGTGCCACGCCCCCGCCCGCCTCTTCGGAGTCGTCGGCCGCGGCTTCCTGCGCGAGGGCTGCCGTGCCGACCTCGTCCTGCTCCGTCGCCAGCCCTTCACCGTCGGGCCCGAGCTCGTGCAGAGCCTCTGCCGATGGAGCCCCCTCGAGGGGCAGACGCTCCGGTGGCGCGTGGAGCGCACCTGGGTGAACGGCAACCTCGCGTGGGACGGCCGCCGGGCCGGCCCCCACGTGCGCGGCGAAGCCCTCCTTTTCGAAGGGAACCGGAGGGAAGACTGAGCAGAAGGCGGCACCGTTTCCCCGACGCATTTAAGCGCTGGCGGACAGTTTTCGGAAATTATTCGCGTCGGGGGGGCGCACGTTTCCGTTTTTTTACCTAATTTTGCAGACGTTTTCCACACAGAAAGAAGAAACCCGCATTGCTCATGGCATCGACGAAACCACATACAAACAAGAAAAAACAAGACGCGCCCGAAGGCAGCTGGTTCAAGCGCCTTGCCGCCAAAATAAAAGGGAACACCCAGCCCGACAGCCAAAAGAAGCCGAGCGGGACGACGAAGCCCGACGGCGGAAACGGACGCTTCGTAGGAGGCGCCGTGCTGGCGCTGGTGGCCCTCTACGTGCTGCTGGCCATGGTGTCGCACCTCTTCACGGGCGACGAAGACCAGAAACTGCTCTACGCGCCGGCCTACACGGCTGCCAACTGGATGGGCCCCTGGGGCTACAAGCTGGCCCGTTTCATGATGGACCGCTGGTTTGGGGTGGCCAGCCTGTTCATCCCGGTGATGATGTTGGCCGCCAGCCTGCGCATCATGGGGGTGAGGGTGAGGCTCCACAAGTGGTTCCTCCACTGCGGCATCCTGATGGTTTGGTGCTCGGCCTTCGCCGCCTACGTGGTGGAGTACGTCCCCTTTGCCCGCGACAGCTACATCGTCTGGGGCGGCATGATTGGCCGCGAGGAGCTTGCGCTGATGCGCGACCGCATCGGCCCGATGGGAGTGCTCATCGCGCTGGCTCTGGCGGCGCTGCTCTATCTGGCCCTGGTGAGCGACAAGGCCATCACGACGATGCGGCGATGGCTGACCAAGGAGGATGGACTACAGACTACAGACTACAGACTACAGACAACAGACAACGAACCGCTGCAAACAGACGAGGCGCAAGAGGCACCGGACGACGAGCCGCTCATGCCCTTCGAGGACAAGCCCGAGGTGACGGCCACGACCATCGACTTCGGGCCCGAACCGCAGGGGAAGCCGACCATGCTGAAAAGGGGCGAGCAGGAGCTGCCGCTCGAAATGGAGCAACCGGTGGAGGAGATGGAGATTTCGCGGGGAAGCGAGCCCGAGAAGGCCGAACTGACGGAGGAAGGCTCGCTGGAGCCCTACGACCCGAAGCTGGACCTGGAGCACTATCGCTACCCCACCCTGGACCTGCTGAAGAAGTACGACAACCAGGCCTCGCCCATCGACATGGAGGAGCAGCAAGCCAATAAGAAGCGCATCCTGCAGGTGCTGGCAAACTTCGGCGTCGACATCACCAACATCAAGGCCACCATCGGACCGGCCATCACCCTCTACGAAGTGACACCCGCTCCGGGAGTGCGCATCGCCAAGATTCGCAACCTGGAGGACGACATCGCCCTGTCGCTCTCGGCACTGGGCATCCGCATCATCGCCCCCATCCCCGGCAAGGGTACAATCGGCATCGAGGTGCCCAACGCCAAGCCGCAGATGGTCTCGATGGAAAGCATCCTGAACAGCCGCAAGTTCCAGGAGACGGACTACGAGCTACCCATCGCGCTGGGCAAGACCATCACCAACGAGGTCTTCATGGCCGACCTGACGAAGATGCCCCACCTGCTGGTGGCCGGAGCCACGGGACAGGGTAAGTCGGTGGGACTGAACGCCATCATCACAAGTCTGCTCTACAAGAAGCACCCCGCCGAGCTGAAGCTGGTGATGGTGGACCCGAAGAAGGTGGAGTTCAGCGTCTACAACCCCATCGTCAACCACTTCCTGGCACAGGTGGAGGGCAACGAGGAGAGCGAGGAGCCCATCATCACGGACGTGAACAAGGTGATCCAGACGCTGAAGAGCCTCTGCGTGGAGATGGACACACGCTACGACCTACTGAAGAGAGCCCGGGCCCGCAACGTGAAGGAATACAACGAGAAGTTCAAGAACCGCGAGCTCAACCCGCAGCACGGGCACAAGTTCATGCCCTACATCGTGGTCATCATCGACGAGTTCGGCGACCTCATCATGACGGCCGGCAAGGAAATTGAGCTGCCCATAGCCCGCATCGCCCAGCTGGCCCGCGCGGTGGGAATCCACATGATTATCGCCACGCAGCGCCCCACCACCAACATCATCACCGGCACCATCAAAGCCAACTTCCCGGCTCGCATCGCCTTCAAGGTGGCCTCGGTGGTGGACAGCCGCACCATACTGGACCGCACGGGCGCCAACCAGCTGGTGGGAAAGGGCGACATGCTCTTCCTGGCGGGCAACGAACCGGTGCGCGTGCAGTGTGCCTTCGTCGACACGCCCGAGGTGGAGCGCATCGTAGCCTACATTGCCAACCAGCAGGGCTACGGCAACCCGTTCCCCCTGCCCGAAGTGGCCATGGAGGGCGACAGCGGCGAGAGCCCCGACGTAGACATGACCCATCTGGACCCCATGTTCGAGGAGGCAGCCCGCATGGTGGTCACCGACCAGATTGGCAGCACCAGCATGCTGCAGCGCAAGCTCTACATCGGATTTGCCCGCGCAGGCCGACTCATGGACCAGCTGGAAAAGGCCGGCATCGTAGGCCCCACCCGGGGAGCCAAGCCGCGCGAAGTGCTCTGCGCCGGCGAGATGGACCTGCAAAACATTCTGAACAGCCTTCACTGATTCTAAGTTTCTTAACTCTTAATTCTTAACTTCATTGAAACCCCTCAGATTCATCCTCACACTCTGCCTGGCCTTGGTCACCGCATCCACCTTCGCCGAGAACAACGGACGCAAGATTCTGGACAACGCCGCCTCGAAAATCCGCAAGAGCGGAAACATCCGGGTGGACTTCACCGCCACCAGCTTCACCGGCTCGGCCGAGGAGGCCAGCATCAGCGGCACCATGCTGCTGCAAGGCAAGAAGTTCCAGCTCGTTACTCCCGAAATGCTCACCTGGTTCAACGGAAAGACGGAGTGGACCTATCTGCCCGAGAACGGCGAGGTCAACGTCACCGAACCCACGTCCAAGGAGATTCAGGCCGTCAACCCCTACGTCTTCCTCGACCTCTACAAGAAGGGTTACGACATCACCTTCCGCACCGCCACACTGCGCGGCACGCCCACCTGGGAAGTACACCTCGTGGCCAACCGGAAGGGCCTGGCCGCAGAGGAACTCTACATCGACGTCCGCCAGAGCGACCACATGCCGCTCTGCGTGCGCGTCCGGCAAGACAACATCTGGAACCGCATCAGCGTGCGCAACTTCGCCGGAGGGCAGAAGTTCACCGACGCCGACTTCACCTTCCCCCGCGAGAAATACCCCGACGCCGAAATCATCGACCTCCGATAACTCAAAAAGACAAATGGAACACACCGCATTACTGATCATCGGCAGCGGCCCGGCGGGCTACACTGCCGCCATCTATGCAGGCCGTGCCGGACTGCAACCGTTGCTGCTCGAGGGACTCCAGCCCGGCGGTCAGCTGACCATCACCACCGAGGTGGAGAACTTCCCCGGCTTCCCCGACGGAGTGGATGCCAACCAACTGATGGCCGACATGCGCCGGCAGGCCGAACGCTTCGGCACCGTCATCCGCAGCCAGAGCATCGTCCGCGCCGACCTCTCGCAGCGCCCCTACCGTGTCTGGACCGACACGGACGACGAAATCGAGGCCGACTCGATTATCATAGCCACCGGAGCCAGCGCCAAGTATCTGGGACTGGCCGACGAACAGAAATACATGGGCCAGGGCGTCTCGGCCTGCGCCACCTGCGACGGCTTCTTCTATCGCCGCAAGACGGTGGCCGTGGTGGGCGGTGGCGACACAGCCTGCGAGGAGGCACTCTATCTGGCCGGGCTGGCCGCGAAGGTCTACCTCATCGTGCGCAAGCCCTTCCTCCGCGCCAGCCAGATCATGCAGGAGCGCGTCAGGGCGAACGAAAAGATTGAGATTCTCTTCGAGACCAACACGCTGGGCCTCTACGGCGAGAACGGAGTGGAGGGTGCCCACCTTATTTATAAAAAAGGAGAAGAGGGCGAACGCACCTACGACCTGCCCATCGACGGATTCTTCCTGGCCATCGGCCACCAGCCCAACAGCCAGCTCTTCCTGCCCTGGGTGAAGACCGACGAGACGGGCTACATCCTGACCGAGGCCGATTCGCCCCGCACCGGACTGCCCGGCGTCTATGCCGCAGGCGACGTGGCCGACCCGCACTATCGCCAGGCCGTCGTGGCAGCTGCCAGTGGTGCCAAGGCCGCCATCGAAGCCGAGAAGTATCTGAAGACCCTCTGAAACCCCCTCGGCCATGACCAAGTTCCAACTCTACCGACTCATCCGCCACAACGACGAGCTGAAGGACCTGCGCCACCCCATGTTCGAGCGTAACCGCTTCATGAAGGTGCTGGGCATCTTCGTGTGGCTCTACTATGCCGCCATCCTCGTCTTGATGGGCGTGCTGCTTCCCGCGGCTTTCCGAGGGATGTACAACGGCGTCTCGGCCTTCCACGTCTTGGACGGCGGCGTGCTCTATCTGCTCATCACCGACTTCTGGATGCGCTTCCTGCTCCAGGAGACACCGGCTCAGAAAGGCCGCCCCTACGCCCTGCTGCCCGTGCGCCGCTCGTTCCTGATGAACGTCTATCTCATCCGCACGGCGCTCACCTGGGGCAACCTCTACTGGTTCTTCTTCCTCGTGCCGTTCGGGCTCATTGCCGTGGCTCCCTTGCTCGGCTGGGGCGCCTTCCTGCTCTGGCTGGCCGGCTGGTGGCTGCTTCTGGTCATCAATGCCTACATCTACCTCTACTTCCGCTCCCTCACCACGAAGAGCGTCCTCTGGGCCCTCGTGCCGCTGGCCATCCATGCCGGCCTGGTGCTGCTCATGTTGCTGCCCCACACGAATCCGCTCGACGTTCCTCTGACGAACCTCATGTACCAATACACGCTGGGCAATCCGCTCGTCTTCCTGGCCACCTTCCTCGTCATCGGCCTGCTCTACTGGCTTTGCTACCGGCAGCAGATGGTGATGGTGCACGACGAGGTGGCACAGAAGGAGGAGGTGGAGCTGAAGAACACCTCGCAGATGGCTTTCCTCAACCGCTACGGCGCCCTGGGCGAATACCTGAAGCTGGAGATGAAGATGCGCCTGCGCAACAAGACGGTGCGCAACAGTTTCCTCATGCTGCTGGGCATCATGTTAGTTTTCTGCCTCATCTCGTATTTCTCCGACATCTACGACGGTAGCTTCATGCGCTCCTTCATCTGCCTCTATTGCTACATCGGGCTGGGCATGACGATGCTCATCACCATCATGTGCCACGAGGGCAACTACATCGACGGGCTGATGAGCCGCCGCGAGAGCATCCTGCAGTTGCTTCGTGCCAAATACTATTTCAACAGCCTCCAGCTACTGCTGCCCTTCCTCCTCCTTGCCCCCCTGATGATTGCCGGCAAGATGTCGGTCTGGATGAACCTCGGCTACATGTTCTTCACGGCCGGAGTCCTCTACCCCATCTGCTTCCAGATGGCCGTCTATAACCACGAGACGCTCCCCCTGAACCAGAAGATAACCGGCCGCCAGGGCAACTGGATGCAGCAGGTGCTGAGCATGGTGATGCTCTTCCTGCCCATCGGTGTCGAGAAGCTCGCCACGCTCCTGCTGGGCGACCCCTGGGGCTTCGTGCTCCTCTTCGCCTTGGGCCTGGCCGGCATCCTGCTCCATCGGCAGTGGCTGCAGAACATCTACCGCCGCATGATGCTACGCCGTTACATCAACCTGGAGGGCTTCCGCGCCAGTCGGGAGTAACCTTTTAATTCCCTTCGTTTTTTAACCTTTTAACTCGCTTATAATGGAAATCAGAATAGAAAACCTCCGCAAGACGTTCGGCGAGAAAGTGGCCGTAAACATCGAGTCGTTCATCATCCCCGAAGGCCAAGTGCTGGGCCTGGTGGGCAACAACGGAGCCGGAAAAAGCACCCTCTTCCGCCTGATGCTCGACCTGCTGAAGGCCGACACGGGCCGCGTGCTGATGGGCCAGACCGACGTCGCACAGACCGAGGACTGGAAAGACTGGACCGGCGCCTACATCGACGAATCCTTCCTCATCGACTACCTGACGCCCGACGAATACTTCCAGTTCATCGCGCGCATCTCGGGCCGCACCGAGGAGGAACTCGCCGAGTTCCTCGCCCAGTTCGAACACTTCATGGCTGGCGAGGTCACGGGGCAGAAGAAGCTCATCCGCAACCTCTCGGCCGGCAACAAGCAGAAGCTGGGCATCGTGGCCGCCATGCTGCTGCGCCCGCAGGTGCTCATCCTCGACGAGCCCTTCAACTTCCTCGACCCCTCGAGCCAGAGCGCCATCAAGAACCTGCTGACCAAGTACAACCGCGAGACCGGCGCCACCATCCTCATCTCGAGCCACAACCTGCAGCACACCGTCGACATCTGTCCGCGCATCGCCCTGCTCGAGAACGGAGTCATCATCCGCGACATAGACAACCACGACGGCGAGGCACAGGCCCAGCTGGAGGACTATTTCAAAGTGAACGAGTAGGCGCCCGCCCCTTTGTAAAGAAAAGGGAGCTTCGAGGCTCTTTCCGCAAATTTCGGCACGCCCAAAATGAGGTCAAAAATGCCTCATTTTGGGCTTTTTTGTGCCCTTTTGCCCGACGTTGAAATTGCAACCACATGATTATCAGACCTCCAAAATTTCGCTTTTTCCGGACCAACTCGAGGTTCGGCCCGAAAAAGCGCAAGGAAACGGGCCGAACAACGTGTTGCATGGGTCAGAGCAACGTGTTGCGTCGGCCAAAACAACGTGGAGCGTTGGCCTCTTCGACGGGGAGAAAGGGCAAACCCGAAAAATCGTGTAAAGAAAAAGGAGGCACCGCGGGAGGCCAGAATATCAAAATATGATATAAAAATGTCATAATGTGCAAGTTTTTGGCCCCAAAGAATGGGCCGCACGCTTTGCGCATCGCAAAAAAAACACTAACTTTGCAGAGCAACATTAAACGACAGACAACATGAAAGAGACAACCAATTTCTTTGCCGTGGACCTGGGCGCCACGAGCGGACGCACCATACTGGGCACCATCAAGGACGGCAAACTCGAACAACGCGAACTGACACGTTTCCCCAACCGCATCATCCAGACGGGCGGACACTTCTATTGGGACATCTTTGCCCTCTACCACGAAATCATCGGCGGACTGAAGAAGGTGGCCGAGGAAGGCATCGAGATACGTAGCATCGGAATCGACACGTGGGGTGTGGACTTCGTCTGCATCGGCCGCGACGGCGCCGTGCTGCGCAATCCCCTTTCCTATCGCGACCCACACACTGAGGGCGCACAGGAGAAGTATTTCCGCCTCATCCCCCGCGAGAAGGTCTACGAGAAGACGGGCATCCAGTTCATGAACTTCAACTCGCTCTTCCAGCTCTCGGCCATGCGCAGCAAGGGCAACTCGGCCCTCGAGGCTGCCGAGCGGATTCTCTTCATGCCCGACGCCCTCTCCTATATGCTCACGGGCGAGGCCGTGTGCGAATACACCATACTGAGCACCAGCCAGATGCTCGACCCGCGCACCAAGCGCATCGACCCCGAGCTCATCGAGGCCATCGGGCTCCGCGAAAGCCAGTTTGGGCGCTACGTCAACCCGAGCGACCAGGTGGGAACGCTCTCGGCCGAAGTGCAGCGCATGACGGGCCTGGGCCCCGTGCCTGTGGTGGCCGTGGCAGGGCACGACACGGGTTCGGCCGTGGCCGCCGTGCCGGCGCAGGACGAGCGCTATGCCTATCTGAGCTGCGGCACGTGGAGCCTGCTCGGCATCGAGACGCGCGACGCCATCATCAATGAAAAGAGCTACCGCTACAACTTCACGAACGAGGGCGGCGTAGAGGGCACCACGCGCTTCCTGAAGAATATCTGCGGCATGTGGCTCCTGGAGCGTTGCCGCCAGGAGTGGACCGACGCGCCGGCCGACGTCAACGTCATCAACTCGCAGGCCATGGAGGCCCCGGCCTTCCGCTCCTTCATCAACCCCGACGACCCGCGCTTCGCCAACCCCGAGAGCATGGTGGAGGCCATTCAGGGCTATTGCCGCGAGACGGGTCAGCCCGTGCCCGAGGACTATCGCCAAGTGGCCCGCTGCATCTTCGAGAGCCTGGCCATGCGCTACCGCCAGGTGGTGGGCTACCTGCGCGAGCTCTCGCCCACACCCATCGAGAAGCTCCACGTAATAGGCGGCGGCACCTACAACCACCACCTCATGCAAATGGCTGCCAACAGCCTCGCGATGCCCGTGCTCACCGGTCCCGTCGAGGGCACGGCCATCGGCAACATCATGCTCCAGGCCAAGGCCGCCGGGCTGGTGAAAGACATCACCGAGATGCGCCGCATCATCGCCCAGAGCATCGAGATGAAGCGCTACGAGCCGCAGGACGCCGAGGCATGGGACCAGGCCTACGAGAAGTATCAGAAGGTGACAATCAACGTGCTGTGAACTAACTAATAAAATTCTCTATAAACAACGTAAAACAATGAAAAGCGAGAACATCACGAAGGCCTATGCATTGGCCAAGGAGCGCTATGCCGAACTGGGCATAGACACAGAGAAAGTATTGAAACAGCTGCAGGACTTCCACCTGAGCATGCACTGCTGGCAGGCCGACGACGTCTGCGGATTCGAGGTGCAGGCCGGAGCCCTCTCGGGCGGCATCCAAAGCACAGGCA
>CAMJRQ010000029.1 GCA_946408305.1 uncultured Prevotellaceae bacterium | reverse complement strand
GGCACTGAATACGGATGTCATTCCGATTTTCTTTCCTAATAATCCTGGCATTTCTGTTATTCTTTAATGATAAAATGTGTTGATGATGTGTCTCTTCGTTACACCTTGATCTCCACTTCCACTCCGCTGGGCAGCTCCAGCTTCATCAGGGCATCCACCGTCTTCTCGGTCGATTTGCGGATGTCGATGAGACGCTTGTAAGCGTTCAGCTCGAACTGCTCGCGGCTCTTCTTGTTAACGAAGGTCGAGCGGTTCACCGTGAAGATTCTCTTACGTGTGGGCAGGGGGATGGGGCCGCTCACTTCAGCACCGGTGCTCTTCACCGTCTTGACGATTTTCTCAGCCGAGCTGTCCACCAGGTTGTGGTCGTAAGATTTCAGTTTGATTCGGATAATTTGTTCTTTTTGACTCATTGTTTTGGAATTTTAGTTTTCTCTGTCGGAGGCGGGCATAAGAGTCATTCGCTATACTCGCTCCTTTCTCTGTTACTTCTTTTTGGTTAGCTCTGCGGGGAAGGGTTCAGACCAAATCCACACGACCCTTGATTTCCTCGAGCACCGACTTGGCGATACCCGAGCTTACGGGGGCATGGTGGTCATAGGTCATGGAACTGGTAGCACGTCCCGAGGTGATGGTGCGCAGTGCAGTCACATAGCCGAACATCTCGGCCAAGGGCACCATGGCTTTCACCAGACGGGCACCGGTGCGAGTGGTATCCATTCCTTCTATCTGTCCACGACGCTTGTTCAGGTCGCCAATCACATCACCCATGTTCTCCTCGGGGGTGATAACCTCCAGTCGCATCATGGGCTCCATGAGCACGGGCTTAGCCTTGGCACAGGCATTCTTGTAGGCCTGCATGGCGCAGATCTCGAACGAAAGCTGGTCGGAGTCGACGGGATGGAAGCTGCCATCCACGAGTTCCACCTTCATGCTGTCCATCGGATAGCCACCGAGCACGCCGTTCTTCATGGCGTTCTCGAAGCCCTTCTGCACTGCGGGGATGAACTCCTTGGGGATGTTGCCACCGGTAACCGAGTTGATGAATTGCAGGCCGCCCTCCTTGTAGTCCTCGTCCACGGGGCCTACGTTGACGATGATGTCGGCAAACTTACCGCGACCACCGGACTGTTTCTTGTAGACCTCGCGCAGGTTGACTGTCTGCGTGATGGCTTCCTTGTAGTTCACCTGAGGCTTGCCCTGGTTGCACTCCACCTTGAATTCGCGACGCAGGCGGTCGATGATGATGTCGAGGTGAAGTTCGCCCATACCGGAAATCACGGTCTGCCCGCTCTGTTCGTCGGTCTTGACGGTGAAGGTTGGGTCTTCCTCGGCCAGTTTGGCCAGTCCGTTGGAGAGCTTGTCCAGATCCTTCTGCGTCTTGGGCTCCACGGCGATTCCGATGACGGGATCGGGGAAGTCCATGGACTCCAGGATGATGGGTGCGTCCTCGTCGCAGAGGGTGTCGCCCGTGCGGATGTCCTTGAAACCTACTCCGGCGCCGATGTCGCCAGCACCAATCTCCTCCACCGGGTTCTGGTGGTTGGAGTGCATCTGGAACAGACGGCTCACGCGCTCTTTCTTACCGGAGCGCACGTTGTAGATGTAGGATCCGGCTGTGACCTTTCCCGAATACACGCGGAAGAAGGTCAGACGACCCACGTAGGGGTCGGTGGCAATCTTGAACGCCAGGGCCGAGGTCTTCTCGTCCTCGCTGGGCTGGCGGTCTTCCTCCTCGCCGGTCTCGGGGTTCTTGCCTACGATGGCAGGTGTGTCGAGGGGCGAAGGCAGGAACATGCAGACGTAGTCGAGCAGCGTCTGTACGCCCTTGTTCTTGAACGACGAGCCGCAGGTCATGGGCACCAGGTTGAGCGAGAGCGTCCCCTTGCGGATGGCGGCAATGAGCTCTTCCTCGGTGATGGACTCGGGATCTTCAAAGAACTTCTCCATGAGGGCCTCGTCCTGCTCGGCAGCCTGCTCGAGCAGTTTGCTGCGCCATTCCTGGCATTCGGCCATCATGTCGGCGGGAATCTCTTCCACGTCGTATTCGGCTCCCAGCGTCTCGTCGTGCCAGAGGATGGCCTTCATGCGGATGAGGTCGACGATACCCTTGAAGCGCTCTTCGGCGCCGATGGGCACGGCGATGACGGCAGGGTTAGCTCCCAGGATGTCCTTCATCTGGCGCACCACTTCGAAGAAGTCGGCACCCGAGCGGTCCATCTTGTTCACATAACCCATGCGGGGTACGTTGTACTTGTCGGCCTGGCGCCATACGGTCTCCGACTGAGGCTCCACGCCACCGACGGCACAGTATGTGGCCACGGCGCCGTCGAGCACACGCAGCGAGCGTTCCACCTCGGCCGTGAAGTCCACGTGTCCCGGGGTGTCAATCAGGTTTAACTTGTACTTGTTGCCGTTCCAAGTCCAATAAGCAGTAGTTGCAGCAGAGGTAATAGTGATTCCGCGCTCCTGCTCCTGAGCCATCCAGTCCATAGTAGCGGCACCTTCGTGCACCTCACCAATCTTGTGAGTCTTACCCGTATAGAACAGGATACGCTCCGAAGTGGTTGTCTTACCGGCATCGATGTGAGCCATGATGCCGATGTTTCGCGTCAAATGTAAATCTTGCTTTGCCATTGTCTGTTTATTGTTCCTGCAGTCTTAGAAGCGGAAGTGTGCGAATGCACGGTTGGCCTCGGCCATGCGGTGCATGTCCTCCTTACGCTTGAAGGCACCTCCCTGCTCGTTATATGCGTCCATAATCTCGGCTGCCAGCTTGTCGGCCATGGTCTTTCCACCACGCTTGCGGGCATAGGAAATCATATTCTTCATGGACACACTCTCCTTGCGGTCGGGGCGAATCTCAGTAGGAACCTGGAATGTGGCACCACCGATACGGCGGCTCTTAACCTCTACGAGAGGAGTAATCTTATCGAGCGCCTCTTTCCAAATCTGGAGTGAGGATTTCTCTTCGCTGGCCATCTTTGTCTCAACGATTTTCAGCGCATTGTAGAAAATCTCGTACGAGATACTCTTCTTACCATCATACATCAGATGGTTCACGAACTTGGACACCTTCACGTCGCCATAGATGGGATCGGGAAGGATGACGCGTTTTTTGGGCTTTGCTTTACGCATTGTTTTGTTTTGTTTTTGTGTTCAGGGCTGCATTCTAGCGTCTTCAGCGCTCCTCCGAGCAACTTACTCAACCTTCGTATACGAGCCAAAAACAAATGAATACTTAGCTTATCGCTTTACTTTTGTTTGGGGCGCTTGGCTCCGTACTTGGAGCGGCGCTGGGTTCTGTTGGCCACGCCGGCGGTATCGAGCGTACCGCGAACGATGTGATAGCGCACACCGGGCAGGTCCTTCACACGGCCACCGCGCACGAGCACGATGCTGTGTTCCTGCAGGTTGTGGCCTTCGCCGGGAATGTAACTGTTGACCTCCTTCGAGTTGGTCAAACGCACGCGAGCGACCTTGCGCATCGCGGAATTAGGCTTTTTCGGCGTTGTCGTGTAGACGCGCACGCAGACACCGCGGCGCTGCGGACAGTTGTCCAGCGCGGGGCTCTTGCTCTTGTCTACCAACGCGGTACGGCCTTTTCTTACCAATTGTTGGATTGTAGGCATTGTGGTTTGTTTTATTTATTATTATATATGTATATACGTATGTTTACAAACGGGCACTTTTAGCCCATTCGGGGTGCAAAGGTACGAAGATTTTCTGAATTGCCATACATTTAGCACCAAGAAAGTGAGGTTTAAGGGCAAATTTGTTTGATTTTTAAGTTTATTTAACTAAATAAGGAGATTTTTAAGAGTATTTTTTGATGCGCGGCGACAAGAAAGTTCAGGAAAAGGGCGCAATCGGGCTGAATTTGGGCATTTTGAGGATGCTTTTCGGACCAAATCGGTTTCCTTTGCAAAAGAATCTGGACAGGTTTGGGGGCATAGCGGAACTGATATCGAATCGGTCATTTAGGGTGTTTCGCCAAAAGGCTTAAGGGTTTTGCCCAAAAGGGTTAAGGGTTTGAAGAATCCCTATTCAGAGGCGTTTCGCTCGCAGGAAATCGCCGGGCACAGAAAACCCCTCGGAGAACCGTACGGCTCATCGAGGGGTTTTCTATTGCCGGATTGGCTCTGCAGGCTTACAGGCCCAGCTTCTCCTTGGTCTTGGCAGCAGCGTCGGAAGCAGCCTTGTCGACAGCGTCGGAAGCCTTCTGGGCAGCCTCGTCCACCTTCTCGGCAGCGGCGTCCTTAGCATCTTCTACCTTCTGGGCAGCGGCATCCTTAGCCTCTTCCACCTTCTCGGCAGCAGCGTCCTTGACGTCCTCCACAGCCTGTGCAGCAGCGGCCTCGGCCGACTCCTTAGCAGTGGTGGCAATCTCCTCGCACTGTGCGGGGATGGACTCCAGGGCAACGCCCAGCTCCTTCAGCTTGGCCTCGTTGGTGGTCATGAACTCCTGCACGTTCTTGATGACGGCGTCCACCACCTCGGTCTTGCCTTCCTTGGCCAGCTCACCGGCCTTGGCCACAGCGTCCTTCAGGGCGTTCGAGATTTCCTCGGCGTTGCCGGCTGCGAGGGCAGCGGTGAGCGTCTCGCCAATAGCCTTCACGGGGCACTCCTGGCACTGCTGCTCGGCGCAGGCAGTAGAGTCACAAGCCTCTTCGGCGGTCTTCTCGGCCTTGTTGCCTGTGCAGGCAGCGAAACTGATTGCAGCAGCCATGGCTACCAATGTGAACAACTTTTTCATAACTTTTTCTCCGACCCATCCTTGGCACTCGTTACGGAGCGTTGCGGAGTGGGATTTCTCTAAAAGGTTAATTAAATAAGTGAATAAAAACTCTTTCTCTCTATTTCCGGGCGACCACCAGGTAGTCCAGCCGGGCATCGTTCTGTTCGAGGTTCATGTTCTCGGTCTGGTCGGTGAAGTCGAGCGACACCATGTGGCGCCCGGCGGTCAGGTGGACGGTGTGCTTGTTCGTGAAGCCCCAGTTGTCCCACTCGCCCTCGCCGCGCTGCGGCATGACGACGGCCCACTGCTCGCGCCCGATGCGCATCAGGCGGATGGCGCAGCGGTTGTTGGTGTTGACGGGCCCTGCTCCGTTGGCGTAGCGCCAGTAGATGCAGTAGTCGCCTTCGCGGTCGATGTCGATGGGGATGACCACCGAGATGTTCTTCGTGCGCGTCAGTTCCAGATAATGGCCCGTGGGGCTGCCGAATTCCTCGGCCTGATAGATTCGCTTGTCGAGGATGAAGTCCCAAGGCTCGCAGATGTAGCCCGGCATGCCGTCCTTGCTCACTCCGCGCACGGCGTAGGTGCCCGGCTCGCTCAGCGGCAGCGAGGTCTCGGTCTGCGTCTTGAAGGGCTTTCCGTTGCGGAAGATTTCATAGGTGGTGCTGCCTTCGGTGGCTTCCCACGTTAGGGTGCCGTGCTCGTTTATCTGAGCTCGCGGCGTCAGTGGCAGGTAGGCATTGGGCTGCATGTTCACCGAAAGTTTCTCGGGCTCGTTGCCGGCAAGGACTATCTCGACGGTGTGGCTGCCCGTGAGCGAGGCGTCGATTCGGGGTTCGGTCTCCTGCCCGTCGAGGCGGAAGGAGCGTATCTCGTTGCCGTGGCCCGAGAGGGTGATGTCGAGCACGGCCTGGCGGTAGCGGTAGTTGGAGAGGCGACGCTTTCCCTTGAGCACCTTGGGGACGAAGGGGTGGAACGTGAGGCAGTCGGGCTCCGTCTTCAGACCGAAGTAGACCGAGCTGACGACGCTGGCCTGGGCGGCCACGCTCCACAGCTGGCGGGGCGAGTTGAGCTTCGTCTGCTGATAGTCGCCGGTGGTTATCTCGTAGTTCTCCTCGTTGCTCAGCCAGAGGGCCGCACCGCGGTAGAGGGCTCCGATGGAATGCAGGAGGGCCGGCTCGTTGCCAGCCTGGGCACAAGCCTTCATCCAATAGCCCTGCACGAAGGGCCATGTGGCGTCGTTGTGGTAGGGGTACTGGTCCTTCAGGTTGGGATAGATGCAGGGCGTGCCGAAGGCCTCGCACACCTGTCGCTGGCTCAGCTGGCGGGCGCGTTCGGCGTCGGCAATGCCCGAGAGGATGCAGAGTGCGCTGCCCATGGCGTCGCACTGCTCGCTGGGGATGAGGTTGCTGCGGCCGTAGAGATAGATGGCATAGTATCCGCGCTCGGGGAGCCACAGATGGCGATTGATACCCTCGCGGATGCGGTCTGCCTGTCGGCGCCAACGCTCGGCCTCGTGGTCGAGTTCCTTGGCTTGGCATATCCCGGCCATGGCCTGGAGAGCCATGTAGTGCACGGCGTTGTTCACCGTGGCCTCGCTCGTGTAGATGTCGGCCGGCTGCATCCACTGGGGGTATTCCTGCTCGCGCCAGTCCATGTAGCTGGTCTCGCCGCGCATGAGCTGATTCTGCGGGTCGTAGGCCACCATGAGGTCGTCTCGCAGCGTGTTGCGGATGATGGGATAGATGTAGTCGAGCCACTCGCGGTTGCCCGTCGCCTTATACACCTCCCATGCAGCCACGGCCCAGATGACGCGGTCTGTGCTGCACGGCCAGGCGCCGCCCGTGCCGGTGTCCTGAATGATGCGGTTGCGGCTGTTCACCTTGGCGCGGAGCGACTTCATGCTCACCTCGGGGTGGAGCTGCGCCAGGGCCAGGATGATGCTGTAGCTGACGTCGCGCGTCCAGACTCCGCCCCAGGCTATTCCGGTACGGAAGGTGGAGTCGGGCTCCACGGCCAGCACGCTCTCCTCGAGTGCCATGTTGTAGAGGGCCGCCTCGAGGAGGTTCTCGCTCTCGTAGTGGGGCAGATGGGCGATGTCGGCCTTGAGGTTCCACTCGCGGCGGTTGATTTCCTGGGGGTTCATGTCGTTCCACACCTCCATGCGGGGCGGCAGCGGAACGTAGTTGCTCCTCACCTGGGACTCCGAAGTGGCACGGGCCCGGAAACGGCCCTGCACGATTTCGTTGCCCTGCCAGCGGTACTCGCCGTTCTTGTAGAACGTCTGAGCGCGCCCCTCAGTCAAGCCGAGGAGCACCACGAGGCACAGGAGCAGTGTTTTTCTCATACCTTATATAATATATAACGATATTTTCATAACGTTAGCTGGGCGCAAATTTAGAACATTTTCATTTTGTCGCAAAGAATTTTACAAAAAAAGTTCGGCTATTTGCCGTACATGTTTTTTCAGACCTGTGCTGGAGGCAAATTGGCTCGTCTCACTGCTTGCACATTTGCAGGCATTTCACTACCTTTGCCGAAAGTTTCGGAACGCATTGCATTGATGAAGACGACAGGACTGAGCGGCAACGCACTGAAGGTCATCGCCATCCTGGCCATGACGATTGACCACCTGGCCTGGGTGGGCATTGAGACCTACGAACAGGCGGAGACGCCCCTGCAGATAGGCCTGCACTGCATCGGGCGGCTGACAGCCCCGATGATGCTCTTCTTCGTGGCCGAAGGCTACCACCACACACACAATTTCCGCCGCTACCTGCGCCGTCTGCTCACGCTGGCCGTGGTGAGCCATTTTGCGTTCTGCTACTTCAACATGTCGGGGTTCAATCCGCTGGACAACCTGCTCTTCAACGCCACGAGCATCGCTTGGCCGCTGGCGTGGGGGCTGATACTGCTCCGTGTGTGGGACTCCCCCAGGCTGGCACGCTGGCAGCAGGTGGCCGTCACACTGCTGGGCTGCGCGCTCACCCTGACGTCCGACTGGAGCTGCGCAGCCCCGCTGGCCATCCTCATGATGGGGCGGAACCACGGCAACTTCCACAAGCAGATGCTGTGGATGATGTTTTTCATCTCGCTCTATGCCGTGGCCTTCTTCATCTTCCACAGCCCCGCATACGGCATGGTTCACATGGCGTGCTGGCTGGCGGTGCCCGTGCTGGCGCTCTACAACGGCGAACGGGGCCGATGCCGCTGGCTCGGCAAGTTCTTCTACTATTACTACCCTATCCACATGGCCCTCATCGGTCTGCTGGCACGGATGATATAATTGCAACGAGAATATGAAAAAGAGAATTCTATGGATGCTGGCCGCCATCCTCGCAATCGTATGCGGCGCATGGGTAATAACCTGCCACAACAGCAAGGCCGACCAGTCCGCGGTCAGTCCCACGGACGACAGCAGCCAGTTCGTAACTCTTACCGACGCCGTGCCCGACGCCATTCTGGAGATTCGCTATTTCGGCACGTACAACTTTGTGGGAGCGCGCATCGACGGCTACGAAGAGCCCACGGCGCTGCTCACCCGCCAGGCGGCAGAGGCGCTCCGCGCGGTGAGCGACGACGTCATGAGCCAGGGCTATCGGCTGAAGATCTACGATGCCTACCGTCCGCAGAAGGGCGTGGACCACTTCGTGCGTTGGGCCGCAGACCTTGCCGACACGCAGATGAAGCCCTATTTCTATCCCGACCTCGACAAGAGCGTGCTCTTCGAGCAGGAGTACATCATGGAGAAGAGCGGCCACACGCGCGGCAGCACGGTCGACCTGACGCTCTTCGACATGGCCACCGAGAAGGAGCTCGACATGGGCGGCACGTTCGACTGGTTCGGCCCCGAGAGCCATCCCGACTTCTGCGGCAACCCCGAGACGGGCCAGTACACCGGCGACTGCAGCAAGAGCCCGGCTCAGCCCAAGCGCAGCATCACCGAACAGCAGTTCAAGAACCGCATGATTCTGCGCAAGGCGATGACCGACCACGGCTTCAAGCCCCTCGACACCGAGTGGTGGCATTTCACCTTGAAGGACGAACCTTTCCCCGACACCTACTTCAC
This sequence comes from uncultured Prevotellaceae bacterium, assembly GCA_946408305.1. The sequence continues at coordinate 471 of CAMJRQ010000029.1, read as the reverse complement.
CTTCCCCGTCAGGCGACTCCCGCCGGTGAAGGAATAGGCGCCGACGGTTTATTGGCTCAGGATGCAGTCGATGACGAGGCCCACGTCGGTAATCGAGACGGAGCCGTCGCCGTTCATGTCGGCCGCCACGGGGTCGAATCCCGCGGGCGTGCTGCCCAGGATATAGTCAATCATCAGACCCACGTCGGTGATGGAGACGGAGCCGTCGCCGTTGACATCGCCCATCGCTGCGCCCGTCTCGATGATGGCTGCAAAGTCCTGCCAATAGGGTGCCGCCTCGTAGGTCGCCTTGCTGCCTCGGGGCACATAGAGCGTGACATCGGCTGCGTTATCGAATTGCCAGCCATTTATTCCTATGGGAACGGGATTCTCCAACGTAACGGATTCCAGACTCGAGCATTTAAAGAACGCACGGTTACCGATAGACGTTACGCTGCCGGGGATGGTAATGGAGGTCAGGCTGTTGCAGCC
>CAMJRQ010000028.1 GCA_946408305.1 uncultured Prevotellaceae bacterium | reverse complement strand
AGGGTGTGAGCAAGCGCAGCCGCGACCAGCTCTACGGCCGCACGAGCCAGAACCGAGTGGTCATCGTAGACCGCGCCGGCCTGCACATCGGCCAGACCGTCCGCGCCCGCATCACCGAGAGCAGCAGCGCCACGCTGAAGGGCGTAGTAATAGAATCCCCCCAAAAATAGACTATGAGAAAGAAACATAACAGCCACGGCACCGCCGAGCGGATGCAGACGCTCACCAGCATCATCAGCACCTCGATGGTGCTCATCCTGCTGGGCCTGGTGGTGCTCTTTGCCCTCTCGGCCCGCGTCGTGGGCGACGCGGTGCGCGAGAACCTCACCGTCACGGTGGTCATGAACGACGGCACACCCTCGGCCGACGCCATTGCCCTGCAGGCCGAACTGATGGAGAAGCCCTACGCGGCCGACATTCAGTACATCAGCAGCGAGCAGGCCCTCAACGAGCAGATCGAGGCCATGGGCGTGGACCCCACCGACTTCCTGGGCGCCAACCCCTTTTCCATCTCGCTCGAGATGCAGATAGACGCCCGCTATGCCTCGAACGACAGCCTCGAATGGATTGCACGCGAGATAAAAGACCGGAGCATCGTGGCAGACGTGATGTATGAGCGCGACCTCGTGGAGAGCCTCAACGAGAACCTGCAGCGCGTCTCCGTCATCCTGCTCGTCATCGCAGGCCTGCTCGTGGTGGTCTCGTTGGTGCTCATCAACAACACGGTGCGGCTGAGCGTCCACAGCCACCGCTTCGGCATTCAGACCATGAAACTCGTGGGAGCCCGCTGGGGCTTCATCCGCCGGCCCTTCATGTGGCGAGCCGTCTGGACGGGCGTGGTCTCGGCCCTGCTGGCCGACGCCGTGCTGCTGGCCTGCATCCGGTGGGCTGCCATGTATGACCAGGCCGTGATGGAATACGTCACCTGGCCCAACATCGGCATCACGGCCCTCGCCGTGCTCGTCTGCGGACTGCTCCTCACCACCATCTGCACCTATGCCTCGGTGACCAACTACCTGCGCAAAACCGAAAACGAACTCTATTAACCCCATCCGATATGGAAAAATTTGCATTTGACAAGAAAAACTACGTTCTGCTGGCCATCGGCATGGCCATCATCGTCCTGGGCTTCATCCTGATGAGCGGCTCGGGCAGCGAGGAGGGCGTCTTCGACCCCAACATCTTCAGCGTGCGCCGCGTCCGCGTGGCACCGCTCGTGTCGCTCTTTGGCTTCATCTTCGTCATGGTGGCCATCATGCACAAGCCCGGCGGAAAGGCTCAGGACAGCGAAGTAAAGACGAAGGGCGATGAATGACCTGCAAGCACTCCTGCTGGGCCTCGTCCAGGGGCTGACGGAATATCTGCCCGTGAGCAGCAGTGGCCATCTGGCCATCCTCTCCCACTTTTTCGGCATCGACGGCGAGAGCAGCCTCATGTTCACCATCGCCGTCCACGTGGCCACGGTGCTCAGCACGCTCGTCATCCTCTGGCGCGAGATATGGGCACTGCTGAAAGGCGTCTTCGACACGAAGGCTCCGCTCTGGAACCCCGCCCGCCGCTATGCGCTGGCCATCGTGGTGAGCATGATACCCGTGGGCATCGTGGGCCTCTTCTTCAAGGACACGGTGGAGCAAGTCTTCGGCAGCGGGCTGCTCGTGGTGGGCATCTGCCTGCTCGTCACCGCCGCGCTGCTCACGTTCAGCTACTATGCCCGTCCGCGCCAGAAGGCCGAGATAGGGCTGACCGACGCGCTGGTCATCGGTGTGGCCCAGGCCGCCGCCGTGATGCCGGGACTGAGCCGCTCGGGCAGCACCATCGCCACCGGGCTCCTCCTGGGCAACCGCAAGGAGTCGCTGGCCCAGTTCTCGTTCCTCATGGTCATACCCCCCATCTTGGGCGAGGCGCTGCTCGACGTCCTCAAGGCTGCCCGCGAAGGCACCGAGGCCGTGGCAGCCAGCGTGCCCATGTCGGCCTACGTGATAGGCTTCCTGGCCGCCTTCGTGAGCGGCTGTGTGGCCTGCAAATGGATGATCAACCTGGTGAAGCGCGGGCGGCTCGTCTACTTCGGCATCTACTGTGCCGTGGTGGGCCTGCTGCTCATCGTCTCGCACTTCGTCTGAAACAAAGAAAAGCAAGAGCCCGTGGATTTCATCGCAGGAGAGATACTCTATTTCGACAAACCCTACGGCTGGACCTCGTTCCAACTCGTGGCCAAGGTGCGCTATCTGCTCTGCCGCCGCCTGGGCGAGAAGAAGCTGAAGGTGGGCCACGCCGGCACGCTCGACCCCCTGGCCACCGGCGTGATGACCGTCTGCACCGGGCGCGCCACCAAGCGCATCGACGAGCTGCAGGCACACACCAAGGAATACGTGGCCACGCTGCAGCTCGGCGCCACCACGCCCTCGTTCGATCTGGAGAAGCCCGTCGACGCCACCTATCCCACCGACCACATCACCCGCGAGGGCATCCTCCGCGTCTTGGAGCGCTTCCATGGGCGCATCGAGCAGGTGCCGCCCTCGTTCTCGGCCTGCAAGGTCAACGGCAAGCGGGCCTACAAGCTGGCGCGGCGCGGTCAGGAGGTGGAGCTGAAGCCCAAGGTGCTGGTCATCGACGAGATAGAACTGCTCGACTTCGACCCCGCCACGATGCAAGCCACCATCCGCGTGGTGTGCAGCAAAGGCACCTACATCCGAGCCCTGGCACGCGACATCGGCGAGGCTCTCGACAGCGGCGCCCACCTCGTGGCACTGCGGCGCACCCGTGTGGGCGACAAGCGTGTGGAAGGCTGCATGCAGATTGACCAATTCCCCCAGTGGCTCGAGGAGCATCTCGACCCTCAGCCCGCAGAAAATCCCCAAATCACAAATAAACTGTAAATCCCCTATATGAAGCTCTCACAATTCAAATTCAAGCTGACCGAGGATCGCATCGCCAAGTATCCCACCCCGTTTCGCGACGACTGCCGCCTGATGGTCATCCATGCCAAGAGTGGCATCATCGAGCACCGCCCCTCGTTCCGCCACATCCTGCATTTCTTCGGTCCGAACGACGTCTTCGTCTTCAACGACACGAAAGTATTCCCGGCCCGCCTCTATGGCACCAAGGAGAAGACCGACGCCAAGATTGAGGTGTTCCTGCTGCGCGAGCTCAACAAGGAGATGCGGCTGTGGGACGTGCTCGTGGACCCCGCACGCAAGATTCGCATCGGCAACAAGCTCTACTTCGGCGAGAACGAAGCCATGGTGGCCGAGGTAATCGACAACACCACCAGCCGCGGGCGCACGCTGCGCTTCCTCTTCGACGGCTCGCACGAGGAATTCAAGCGCAACCTCTACGCGCTGGGCGAGGCACCCATACCCAAGGAGATTCTGGGCCGCGACGCCGAACCGTCCGACCTGGAGGACTTCCAGTGCATCTTTGCCCGCAACGAGGGCGCCGTCACCGTTCCCTGCTCGGGACTCCACTTCTCGCCCCAGCTGATGAAGATGATGGAGATAAACGACATAAACTGCGCCTTCATCACCATGCACTGCGGACTGGGCAACTTCCGCGAAATCGACGTGGAGGACCTGACGAAGCACAAGGTGGATTCCGAGGAGATGCACGTCGGAGCCGAGGCATGCCGGCTCATCAACCGGGCCAAGGAAGACGGGCACCACATCGTGGCCGTGGGCACCACCGTGCAGCGTACGCTCGAAACAGCCGTCAGTGCCGACGGACACCTCAAGGAGTTCGACGGCTGGACCAACAAGTTCATCTTCCCCCCCTATGAGTTCCATCTGGCCGATGCCATGATAGCCAATTTCTATCTGCCCTACAGCACCCAGCTCATGATGACCTGCGCCTACGGCGGATACGACCTCGTCATGAAGGCCTACAAGGAAGCGCTGAAGTACAACGAGAGCGACCCCAACAACCGCTACCGCTTCGGCACCTACGGCGACGCCATACTCATCCTCCAGGACTAAGCCATGGCTCGTCTCTACCTCTCGCTCGGCTCCAACATGGGCGACCGCCGGCAGACGCTGTGCCGGGCCCTCGAGGCCATCGGGCAGCGCATCGGCCCCGTGCGGCGCACGTCCTCGTTCATCGAGACCGAGCCCTGGGGATTCGAGAGCCCGCATCGCTTCCTCAACGCTGCCTGTATGGTGGAGACCCACCTCTCGCCCATGCGCTGCCTGCGCATCACCCAGCAGATTGAGCGCGAACTGGGCCGGCAGGAGAAGACCAAGGGCGGCTGCTATCACGACCGCCCCATCGACATCGACCTGCTCCTCTACGACCACTTCCGCATGCACTTTCCCGCCCTCACGCTGCCCCATCCGCGGATGCAGGAGCGCGACTTCGTCATGAAGCCCCTCGGCGAGATTCTTTGAACGGACCGGACAAACTAAACAAACCTAAACAATGAAAAGAGAAACACAAATTGACCGCCTGCGCACCGCCGAGATGACATGGGACTTCGTCGTCATCGGCGGCGGAGCCACGGGACTGGGCTGCGCCGTCGATGCCGCCTCGCGCGGCTACAGCGTGGCACTGCTCGAGCAGGACGACTTTGCCAAGTGTACCTCGAGCCGCAGCACGAAGCTCGTGCACGGTGGGGTGCGCTATTTGCAGAAAGGCGACGTGATGCTGGTCCTCGAGGCCCTGCGTGAACGGGGCCGCATGAAGGCCAACGCACCTCATCTGGTGAAGGACCAAGCCTTCGTCATCTCCAACTATCGCTATTGGGACAACTTCCTCTACTTCTGCGGCCTCACGTTCTACGACCTCCTCTCCTTCGGCTTCGGCTACGGGCGCTCGAAGTTCATCCGTGCCAAGAGCGTGATGCAACGTCTGCCCACGGCCATCCGCAAGGGGCTGAAGGGCGGCATCGTCTATCACGACGGCCAGTTCGACGACTCGCGCATGGCTGTGAACCTGGCCCAGACGTGCATCGACCACGGCGGCGTGGCCGTGAACCACGTGCAGGCCGTGGCGCTCGAGCACGACGCCAAGGGCAACGTGTGCGGCGTGCAGGCCATCGACCAGGAGACGGGCGAGGTGTTTCGTCTGAAGGCGCGGGCCGTAATCAACGCCGCCGGCATCTTCGTGGACCGCGTGATGCAGATGGACCAGCCCGGACGGCCCTCCATGATACGTCCCAGCCAGGGTGTCCACCTGGTGCTCGACCAGAAGTTCCTGCAGAGCCAGGACGCGCTGATGGTGCCCAAGACGAGCGACGGGCGCGTGCTCTTCGCTGTGCCCTGGCACAACCGTGTGGTGGTGGGAACCACCGACGTGCTGCGCGAGACGCCCGAGAGCGAGCCCCGGGCACTCGAGCAGGAGATAGACTTCATCCTGAAGACAGCCAGCCTCTACATGGACCCCGCTCCCACCCGCCAGGACATCCTTTGCGTCTACGCCGGACAGCGCCCCCTGGCAGCGCCCAAGAAGGAGGGAAAGAGCACGAAGGAGATTTCGCGAAGCCACAAGATTATCGTCTCGAACAACCGCCTCATCACCATCACCGGAGGCAAGTGGACCAGCTATCGGCTCATGGCCGAGGACACCGTAGACCGCGCCATCCGCATGGGAATGGTGGAGCGGAAGAAGTGCGTCACCAAGACGCTCCACATCCACGGCTACCGCCCCGAGCCCGACCTCACGAACCATTGCTACGTCTACGGCTCCGACGAGCCCGCCCTTCATGCTCTGGAACAGGAGAACGAAATCTTCCGCGAGAAGCTATCTCCGAAGTACGACTATACGGTGGGCGAAGTCGTCTGGGCCGTGCGTCAGGAGATGGCCCGCACGGTGGACGACGTGCTGGCCCGCCGCGTGCGCTTGCTCTATATCGACGCTCGCGAGGCACTGGCCGTGGCACCCCGTGTGGCCGGCATCATAGCCGCCGAGCTGGGGCGCGACGAGGACTGGGAGGCCCAGCAAGTGGCCCAGTTCTCCGAGATTGCGAAGAAGTATATTGTGGAATAATCTGGACAACGGACAACGGACAACAGACGACGGACAACTGACAACAGACTTTGCATTAAATCAAGATGAATATGAAAAGTTTTCTGGCCCCGCCAGCCTATAAGCCCGAACAGACGGGCCCCGAGGCCGACCGCCGCTATCGCCAGTTGCGCTGGCAGGTGTTTTTGGGAGCCTTCATCGGCTATGCCGGTTTCTATATCGTGCGCAAGAACTTCTCGATGGCCATTCCCCTGCTCGAGCCGCTGGGCTTCGAGAAGGGCGAGCTGGGCGTGGTGCTCTCGATGAACGCTATTGCCTATGGCTTCTCCAAGTTCCTGATGGCCAGCATCTCCGACCGCAGCAACGCCCGCCGCTTCCTGCCGCTGGGGCTGGTGCTGGCTGCCTTGTCGATGATGTTCCTCATCGTGCCCGTGCAGTGGATTGGCCCGGAGCACAAGTCGTGGGCCATCGTCATGATGGCTGTGCTGAACTTCCTGGTCGGCTGGTTCAACGGCATGGGCTGGCCGCCGTGCGGGCGAGTGATGACCCACTGGTTCTCGCAGAAGGAGCGGGGCACGTGGATGTCCGTCTGGAACTGTGCCCACAACGTGGGCGGTGCCCTCGTGGGCCCCATGGCCGTCTATGGCGCCATGTGGTTCGGCTCGTGGTTCTACGGAGCCGAGGCGAGCCGCTATTTCCTCATCGGCACGTACCTCTTCCCCTCCTGCGTGGCCTTGCTCATCGCCCTGGTGGCCTACGTGCTCCTGCGCGACACGCCCCAGTCCTGCGGCCTGCCTTCCATCGAGAAATGGAGCGGCGACTACGCCTCCACCTATAGCGAGCGGGCCGAGGAGGTGCTCTCCTCGCGCGAAATCTTCCGCACGGTGCTCTCGAACAAGTATCTCTGGTACATCGCCCTGGCCAATGCCTTTGTCTATGCCGTGCGCTACGGCTGCCTCGACTGGGCCCCCACCATCCTCACCGAGAAGGGCATCAACCTCAAGGACACCGGTTGGGCCTATTTTGCCTACGAGATTGCTGCCATCCCCGGCACGCTCATCTGCGGCTGGCTCAGCGACCACCTCTTCCACGGCCGGAGGGCCATGCCCACGGTCATCTTCATGCTGCTGGTGGCCGTCTTCATCTTCGTCTATTGGCAGAACATCGACAACATCAACGTCGTCATCGTCTGCCTCATCGCCATCGGTTTCTTCATCTACGGCCCCGTGATGCTCATCGGCGTGCAGTCGCTCGACCTGGCTCCGAAGAACGCCGCCGGCACGGCCGCCGGGCTGACGGGCTTCATGGGCTACGTGCTGGGCACGGCCGTGCTGGCCAACGTCGTCATCGGCTATGTGGCGCAGGCCTGGGGTTGGAACTCCACCTTCATCCTGCTCATCGCCTCCTGCGTGGCCTCCGTAGTCCTTATGTTGCTCACTCACAAGGCCGAGACACGTCGGGCCGATTAGGCAAAAAGCAGGCAATCATTCACTTTTTTTCCATAAAATTTTCTCGAAGCGAAAAGATTATAATAACTTTGCACCGACATTTAACCTTTAAATAATTAGAGAGACATGAAAAAGTTATTTACTATGGTTGTTGCCCTGGCAATGGTTGCCAGCAACGCAATGGCTCTGGACTATGAGCCGAAGGAGGGTTTCACTTATCAGGGTTTCCTGGGATTCAACGCCAGCAAGATTCGCGACCTGGCTAACTACGACGGCAAAATCGGCGGTCTGGCCGGATTCAAGGTGGAATACGTGCTGCCGAAGGCTCACGGCACCTACATCAACGCCGGTGTGGACTGGACGCAGAAGGGCGCCAAGTGGAGCAGGGACTTTGATTTTGGTGAACCTTATGGAACGAAAGATGTGACCGACAAGTACAACCTGCACTACATCGAGATTCCCATCCACGTAGGTTTCCACTACAACTTCAACCCCGAAATCGGTGTGTTCGGCGAGTTTGGTCCCTACTTCGCCATTGGCGTAGGCGGCAAGCGCAAGTACGACATCGATGCCGACGGTCCCTATTTCCGCGACCTGGAATTCGACTACAAGGCCTTCAAGAAGAGCAAGGTGGATCCCAACTTCCAGCGCTGGGACGCCGGTCTGGGCTTCCGCGTGGGTGCCGAGTACAACCAGCACTACATCCTGGCCCTCGGCATGGACTGGGGTCTGACCGACATGCTGCGCGACGAGTATCGCGACCTTCATCCCGGTAATCCCAAACTGAAGAACTACAACTTCTACATGACCCTGGGCTACCGCTTCTAAGGAGCAGCGAGCGCAAGAATACAAAAGAGAGGGAATCCCCGACAGCGGGGGTTCCCTCTCTTGGTTCTTGCGGGTGTGGGCTATGCGAAGAATCGCAATTATTGGTGTCCGGGGAAAATCGAATCGCATGCGCCGAGCGCAGCGGTCTTTCGCAGATAAGCCCCCTTCGCTGTTGGACTCACATCACAATGGAGAAAATTTCTCCGGACACCAATAATCCGGGATAAAACGCAACGTGTTGCGAGGGCCATCGGAACACGTTCCTCGGGCCTTCGCAACACGTTGCGTTTTCCGTTTCTCCAGCAAGCCTATTCGGCGGGCTGCTGGGGTTCGGGTGCGTCCTTCTTCTTGGCCAGGTATTCGGGCAGTGCCATGCCGGCCTGGTCGAAGAGCTCGGAGAGCGGGGGCACGCTCTTCATCAGCCCAGCGAGGAAATTGGCCGTGCTGGTCTTTCCGTCGCCTCCGCCGGCGGTGTCCCAGACGGTGACCTTGTCGATGTTGATGCCCTTGATGGCCTCCACCTGAGTCTTCACCAGCTCGGGCAGTTTCTCGAGCAGCAGGAGGGTGTAGGCCTGGGTGGGGTCTCCGCCGGCGGCCTGAATCATCTTGTCGTAACCCTCGGCCTGCTTGGTGAGCACCTGGAAGAGGCCCTTTGCCTCGGCTTCCATCTTGGCGAAGATGGCGTCGGCCTCACCCTTGGCGTTGACGCGCTTCTGCTCGGCCTCGGCTTCGGCCGAGATGACGAGTCGCTGCTTCTCGATTTCCTGTGCCACGATGACGTTTGCCGTCTGCGTGGAGCGCTCCTTGTCGGCGCGTGCCTCCTCGGCTTTCTGCTCGGCGGCGTAGGCCTCTTCGAGAGCCTGTGCCTGTGCCACCTTCTCGGCTGCGGTGGCGCGGCGCTGTGCCTCGGCCTCTTTCTCGCGGCGGAAGGAGTCGCTGTTGGCGATGGCTATCTTGGCCTCGTTCTCGCCCTTCACGGCCTCGGCGTTGGCCTCGGCGGTGCGCACGCGGGTCTCGCGGACGGCTTCGGCCTTACCGATTTCGCCCAGCTTCTCCTGTTCGGCCACGCGCACCTTGGCTTCGTTGATGGCCTTGGCTGCGGCTTCCTGGCCGAGGGCTTCGATGTATCCGCTCTCGTCCTTGATGTCGGTGACGTTGACGTTGATGAGGCGCAGACCTATCTTCTTGAGCTCCACCTCAACATTGGCCGAGATGGCTTCGAGGAACTTGTCGCGGTCCGAGTTGAGCTCCTC
>CAMJRQ010000027.1 GCA_946408305.1 uncultured Prevotellaceae bacterium | reverse complement strand
TGTTGTTCGGGGCAAAACAACGTGTTGCGTTGGCCAAAACTACACGTTGTCTTGGTTCTTGTTGGCTTTCGCTCGGAACCGGAAAGAAGAAAATGTCCGCGAAAAGTCATGCGAGAGTGTGGCGTGATGTAAAGTTTGTTGAAGGTATTGTGAAACTGAAACCCTCAGGGGTGGGTGTCGCTCATCTGGAAGTGGAGGGTGACGTTGCCGTCGAAGAGTTCCTCGTGGGTGAACCAGGGCTCGGGGTGGGGCTGGCCGTTGAGGGTGACGGCACGGACGTAGCAGTGGCTGCGCGAGGCTTCGGGGGCCAGCACGGTGAGCGTGCCGCGGGCGTGGCGCAACGTGAGGCGGCGGAAGAGTGGTGTGCCCATGGCATAGCGGCCGTCGCCGTGGGTGAGCGGATAGAAGCCCATGGCCGAGATGACGAACCACGAGGACATCTGGCCAGTGTCTTCGTCGCCGCAGAAGCCCCAGGGAGAGGGGTCGTAGAGCGTGTACATGATTTGCGAGAGCCGCTGCTGGGCGCGCCAGGGCTCGCCGGCATAGTTATACATGTAGGCGATGTGGTGGCTGGGCTCGTTGCCGTGGGCATACTGGCCGATGAGGCCGCTGATGTCGGCCGCCACGTGCTCGCCCCGCAGCTCGGACGAGGTGGTGAAGAGCGAGTCGAGCCGTTCGAGGAAACGCTCGCGCCCGCCAAAGAGGCTGATAAGCCCCGGGCCGTCGTGCGGCACGAAGAAGGTCCACTGCCAGGCCGTGCCCTCGCAGAAGTCGTCGTCGGGGCGGTAGTGGTTGCTGTAGTGAGGGTCGAAGGGGGTTCGCCATCGGCCCTGGCTGTCGCGGCCGCGCATGAAGAGCGTCTGAGGGTCGAAGAGGTTGCGATACCATTGCGACTGGGCCTCGTAGCGCCGGCGGTCGTCCTCGTGGCCCAGCATGCGGGCCATCTGGGCGATGCACCAGTCGTCGTAGCAATACTCGAGCGTCTTCGACACCGAGGTGATTTCCTTGTCGCAGGGCACGTAGTGGTAGCGCAGGTAGTTGACCGACCCGCGGTAGTCCTTCAGAAAATAGCCGAAGGTGTCGCGGCTGGCCGAGGCCTTCATGGCCTGGAAGAGCGCCTCGGCGTCGTATCGGCGCACGCCCTTGCGATAGGCGTCGGCGATGACGGGCATGGCGTGGTAGCCAATCATGCACATGTTCTCCTGCCCGCCGAGCGTCCAGATGGGCAGCTGCCCGCAGTGGCGATAGTGCTCCAGGAACGTGCGCATGAGGCTGTTCATCACCTCGGGGTGGAGCAGGGTGATGAGCGGGTTCTGTGCGCGGAAGGTGTCCCAGAGGCCCAGCACGCCGGCATAGTAGGGGAAGCGGGCGCGATGGACGCGGCGGTCGCTGCTGCGGTAGCGGCCGTCGACGTCGCAGTAGAGCTGGGGATAGAGCAGCGCGTAGTAGAGGCAGGTGTAGAAGACCTGCTTCTGGGGGCTCATGGCATCGTCGATGCCGACGGCTCCGAGCTCCTTCTCCCATGCCAGGTGGGCACGGCGGCGCAGTTGGTCGAAGCTGCGGCGTCCCGCCTCGTGGCGGCGGTTCCGCTCGGCCCCGTCGATGCTCACGGGCGAGATGCCCACCGAGGCTTCGAGCGGCGAAGCGTCGTCGTCGGCGAACTCGAGCAGCACCCGCACGTCGCGCCCGCTGAGCGAGATGTCGCGGATGTCGTCGGTCTCGAGCGTGAGGCGTGTCTGGTCATAGAGGCGCAGGGAGCGGATGGGCTTCGAGAAGCGGGCCGAGAAATAGACGTGCTGCTCGGGGCACCAGCCGTGGGAGATGCGATAGCCGCGCACCGTGTAGCGGTCGGGAATCTCGAGCCGGGCGGCCAGGACGGTGTCGAAGTCCTCGTCGGGCCAGATGGTGCAGGAATGTTGGCAGCCGAAGTTCAGGTCGATGGCCAGTCGCGACGTCTGCCCCTCGGGGTAGGTGTAGCGGTGGATGCCGCAGCGGGGCGTGGCCGTGAGCTCGGCCAGGATGTCGTAGGAAAGCAGGCGCAGGCGGTAGTAGCCGGGCTCCCAGTGCTCAGCATCGGCGTCGTGGCTGACGGCGCTGCGCAGGTTGGGGTAGCGCTGGGCGGAGGCGTGCCACACGGAATCGGTGATGGGCATGAAGGAGATGTCCTGGAAGTCGCAACCCCCGCCGCCGTTCTTGTGCGTGTGGGTGAAGCCCACCACGAAGGGGCGCGAGTATTCGTAGCCCGAGCTGTTGGTGAAATTGTCGGGCGCCAACTCCACCATCCCGAACGGCATGGCCGCGTGGGGCAGGCACTTGCCGCTGGCGCATCCCATCAGCGGAGACACCATCGAGGTGTGCTCCGTCTGGGCTCTCAGCGTGGCCGCCACTATCAAGGTGGCAAGCCACAGGACGATTCGCAACTTTCTCACTCCTTATCCTCCCTCGAGAGCTCTTGAGGGAGGTTTTCTTAACTCTTAACTATTAACTCTTAACTCCCTCAAAGGTCCACACTCACGCCGCCCATGAAGGTGGCCTTGGGCATGGGGTAGCCCAGATAGGTCTGGTAGCGCTGTGCCAGCAGGTTGTCGCCTTTGACGAAGAGGCGCAGCTCGGGACGGAGGCGATAGGTGGCCGTGGCGTTGAGGAGCGTGAAGCCGCCCTCCTTGTGGCCCTCCTTGCCGCCGGTCAGATAGAGCCCGGCGATGTTCTGGAGGCCGGCCACAATCTGGAAGGGGCCGCACTCGTAGGTGGCTCCCACGTAGAGCTTCTCCTCGGGAGCACCGGCGATGGGCTTCTTCATGTGCAGGAAGCTGAAGTTGGCATTGGCCGTCCAGTGGCGGTTGAAGCGATAGGCGCCCTCCACCTCGAAGCCGTAGTTGGTGAACGAGCCCGTGTTGATGTTCATGGGCCGTCCGGTGGGCTGCATGATGGTATTGATAAGGTTGTCGCCGTCGATGTAGAAGAGGTTGGCCCCCACGTGGCCGCGGCCCTCGAAGCGGTGGGTGTAGGAGAGCTCATAGTTCATCATGCGCTCGGGCTCGAGGTCGGGGTTGTGGGGCGGGAACATGTAGAGCTCGCGGATGATGGGGTTGCGGAATCCCTTCGAAACCATGGCCTTCAGGTCGTCGCGCCGCGTGGGGTGGAAGATGAGTCCGCCCTGCGGCACCCACTCGCTCCCGGCCTGCGAGTGCCAGTCGTAGCGCACTCCGGCGTCCAGCGAGAGCCACGGGGTGATGTCCTGGCGGAAGTCGGCATAGACGCCCACCTCGTTCTGCGTCGTGTCGACCAGTTCGGCTCGGGCGTGGGTGGCATTGTCTCGGTTCCAGGCGTGGCCGCCGAAGTGCTGCCAGTCGAGCCCCACGGTGAGGCGGTTGCCCTCGAAGAGCGAGAGGCTCTGGTAGGCCGTCAGCCCGGCGATGTGGTCGTTGTGCAGGTAGTGGCTCGTGCGGGGCGAGGCACCGGGGCTGTAGCCGTCGTCGATGTTGTGGTGGCCCCAGTCGTAGAAGCCTCTGATGGTTCCGCTGGTGCGGCTGTAGTGGTTGGAGAGCGAGGCCGAGGCCAGGCCGCGGAAGATCTTGCTGTCGTTGTCGATGAGCGGGGCGTCGACGGCACCCGGGTTGCTGGCCTGGAAGCGCGTCAGGTTGGCATCGGCCGAGAGGGCCCAGTGGGCCGAAAGGTCGTAGCCCAGCTTCAGGAAGGCACCCTCCTGGGAGAAGCGCGAATTGGGCCGATGGCCGTCGGTGCGCTGGTAATTGATGCCCGCGGTGCTGGAGAAGCGGCCGTGGCGCTGGCGGTTGCTGACCTGGCCCTGCAGGGTGCCGTAGGAACCGGCTCCCAGCTGGAAGTGGGTCTGCTGGCCGTCGCTCTTCATCTGGGGCGTGACGATGTTCACCACTCCGGCCATGGCATTGCTGCCATAATAGACGCTGGCGGGGCCGCGCACCACCTCGACGCGCTCGGCCATGAGCGTCTGGTAGGCATCGGGGATGGGGTGACCCATGAGGCCGGCATACTGCGGCTGGCCGTCGATGAGGACGAGCAACTGGGCGCCGCTGCCCACGCCGCGAATCTTCATGTTGCCGGCTGCGCCGGTGCTCACTCCGTAGCCCAGCACGGTGCGGCTCGTGGAGAAGAGGCCCGGCACCTGCTCGACGAGCGTGGGCAAGACGCTGGGGCGGAAGTGCTCGGTCAGCGTCTCCTCGTCGACCACGCTCACGGTGGCTGCCACGCGGCTGGCGAGGGTCTCGTTGCGCGTGGCGGTGACCACCACCTCGTGGATGGTGGAGTCCTTCAATGTCTCCTCGGCTCGGGCTGTCAGCGGCAGGATGAGGGCGAGGAAGAGAAATCTTTTCATAGACTAAAACAAGTTCTTTCTCATCTCGTGGTTCCGAGATGACGGGGGTGTCGTTGTTTGAATGACGCTATAGCGCTCCCTCTCAGAGCGTTCCCTGCTTGAGCTTCTCCACAAACTGGTCGATGCGCTGCAGCTCGCGGGGAATGTCGATGTTCTGCGGGCAGTGGGGCACACACTCGCGGCACGTGGTGCAGTGGCTGGCCTGACGCAGGCGCGGCACGCTGCGGTCGTAGCCCACGAGGAAGGCGCGGCGGGCGCGGTGATAGTTTTCGGCCTGCTGGCTCTCGGGCACGTTGCCTTGGTTGACACACTTGTTGTAGTGGACCAGTATGCCGGGAATGTCGAGCCCGTAGGGGCAGGGCATGCAGTATTTGCAGTCGTTGCAGGGGATGGTGGGGTAGCTCTTGATGAGGGCCGCCGTCTCGCCCTCGAGCCACTCTTGCTCCTCCTCGGTGAGAGGTTCGAGCGGGCTGTAGGTGCGGACGTTGTCCTCGAGGTGCTCCATGTAGGTCATGCCGCTCAGCACGGTCAGGACGTTGGGCTTCGAGCCGATGTAGCGGAAGGCCCAGCTGGCCACGCTGTTCTCGGGCTTGCGCTGCTTCAGGTGGGCCACCACGTGGTCGGGCACCTTCGAGAGGCGACCGCCCAGCAGGGGTTCCATGATGACGGCGGGGATGCCGCGCTTCTCCAGCTCGGCGTAGAGGTAGGAGCCGTTCACGTTGCGTCCGTCGGCCTGGTTCCAGTCGACGTAGTTGGCCTGAATCTGCACGAAGTCCCAGTGGTACTCGTCGTTGTGCTCCAAGAGCCAGTCATAGACGGCCACGTCGCCGTGGAAGGAGAAGCCCAGATTGCGGATGCGGCCCTTCTCGCGCTGCTCCATGAGCCAGGAGAGCAGGCCGTTGTCGAGATAGCGCTGGCGCAGATTCTGCAGTCCGCCGCCGCCCACCGAGTGGAGCAGCAGGTAGTCCACATAGTCGGTCTGGAGGTAGCGCAGGCTGTTCTCGAACATCTTCGTTCCCTCCTCGAAGCTCCACTGCGAGGGACTGAAGTTGGAGAGTTTCGTGGCGATGAAGTATTGGTCGCGCCGGTAGCCGCTTTGTGCCAAGGCTATGCCCAGCGACTCCTCGCTGCGGCCGCGGCAGTAGGCGGGCGACGTGTCGAAGTAGTTCACTCCGTGGGCCAGGGCATAGTTTGCCAGGCGGTTCACCTCCTCCTGGTCTATCTCGTCGTCGTTGGGATTGTCGCTGGTGCGGGCACTGCCCCCTTTCTTGGTCGGGAGGCGCATCCAGCCGTAACCCAGAATGCTCACCCGGTCGCCCGTCTTGGGATTGGTGCGATACGTCATCTTGTCCGTGGGCACGGGGTCGGTGTGGTGGCCCATGGGGTCGAGGTCGATATTTTCACCGCCGTTCTTCTTGCAGGCAGCCAGGGCCGATGTGGCAGCCACGGTGCCCGATACTTTCAGAAAGTCGCGTCTGTTATATTGTTTCATAGCACATTCGTTTTGAACCTAAATTTCCTTGTGTTTGACGTGTCCCTCCACGTAGATGGCGCTGTAGGGGCGCACGGGGCAGAGGTTTTCGCAGGCGCCGCAGCCGATGCACTTCTCCTCGTTGACCACGGGAATGATGGGCGTCTGGCTGAGGTCCACGGGCTCGCCGTTGCGGTCCACCCACCGTCCGCGCTCGTTCTGGCGCAGGCCTTCGCCCTCGGGCACCATCTGTATGGCGCCGGTGGGGCAGTGGCGGGCACAGTTGCCGCACTGCTTCATCTCGGTGGCGGCGATGCAGTTCTGGCGCACCCACACGGCATGGCCCACCTGGGTGGACGAGCGTTCCTCCACCGTGAGGGGCTTGATGGCTCCGGTGGGGCACACCTGCGAGCAGCGGTTGCACTCGGGCCGGCAATAGCCGCGCTCGAAGCTCACCTCGGGCTGCATGAAGTTCTGGAGGCTCTGCGAGGGGCGCAGCACGTCGTTGGGGCACTGGTCGATGCAGAGCTGGCAGGCCGTGCAGTGGGCCTGCAGGTTGCGTGCCGAGACGGAGCCCGGCGGCGTGATGCGATGTTGGCGCTCGGGCTTCTTCTTGTCCTCGATGATGGCATAGCCGCCGTCGGTGGTCTTCTCCTGAGCCTGGAGCAGGACGGTGCCGGCCAGCAGGGCGGTGGAGGTGAGCACGGCGCGGCGCCCCTCGTCGACGGTTTCGCTGGTTTCCTTCGGGGCCTCGGGCTGCTGTTCCTTTGCCCATTTGTTGTAGACGATGTTCTCCTTGTCTATCATGGGCTTAAACCCGAAGGCGAGGGCTCCGAACTTGCACTCCTCGAGGCAGTCGCCGCAGACCACGCAGCGCGAATAGTCTATCTCGTGGTTCTTCAGGTCGATGCAGGCCGACTTGCAGTTGCGCTCACACTTGCGGCAGTTCTTGCACGCCTCGGCGTTCATCACCACCCGCAGCCGGGCATGAGGGCTGAGCAGTCCCAGCAGCGTGCCCACGGGGCAGACGGTGTTGCACCACGTGCGGCCGCCGCGCCAGGCCAGGATGGCGATGACGAGCCATGTGGCGATGGCCACGAGGAGCGTAGCGCCGCTCTTCAGCCACACGTCGACGCCGTAGAAGGCATAGCTGTCGTAGTGCTCGGCCACGGCTGCCAGCGCATTGTTGCCCAGCTTATAGAGCGGAGCCACGATGGAGCCCACGATGCGCCCATACGTGCTGTAGGGCAGGATGAAGCCGGCCAGCCAGCCCAGCCCCGCGGCCACTGCAACGGCCGTGAGGCCCAGCATCGCATAGCGCAGCACATTCCGCGCCGGCGAATAGCTGTATTTGTTTTTCTTGCGGCGCAGCCAGGCAATCGCGTCCTGCATCACGCCCAGCGGGCAGATGACGGAGCAGTAGAAACGCCCCATGAGCAGCGTCAGCACCAGGATGAAGAGTAGCACTCCCACGTTCACGGCCAGCAGCGCCGGCATGAACTGAACCTTGGCCATCCATCCCAGATAGGTGTGGGCCGTGCCGGTGAAATCCACCAGCAGCCACGTGATGCCCACCCAGAAGATGATGGCCAGCGCGAGTCGGATTTTGCGTAACATACGATAATTGAGAATGGATAAACTGTTAAAACAACTTCACAAAGTTACGGTTAAAATCTGACAGTCAGTGCGCTGCGGCGGTATATTTAAGGATTATTAACAGAAAAGGTTGTATCTATTTCAAAGAAATGGTCTATCTTTGCGCACGGCGCAAATGTCGCCCATGCAAACAGACAAACATTTTTTGCTATGCGAAAGATTACGGACATATCGAAGAATTTCTTCCAGTGGTACTTCAGCAAGAAGGTGCTCCCTTATTGGGCTATTCTGCTGACTGACATGCTGATTGTCTCTCTCTCGGCCATCGTTGCCTATTGGATAACGAACCGGTCGCAGCAGACTTTCGAGCATCGCCACGAACTTCTTTACAGCACGCTGCTCTATGCCGCCCTGAGCCTCGTAGGCGCCCGCATCTTCAAGACCTACCACGGCGTGCTGCGCTATTCCAGCTTTGTCGACCTTCTGAAACTCTCCTACGCCAACCTCGTCTCCTTCGTGCTGGCCCTGGGCTGCACCTTCTTCTTCGCCTGGCGCCAGGTGACGGCTCTCTCGGCCTTCAACGTGAAGAGCACCATCGTCACGTTCCTCATTGCCACCCTGATGATGTGGGCGCTCCGCCTCCTGGTGAAGCTACTCTTCGACGTCAGCAACAACAATTCCCGCGCCACCCCCGTGCTCATCTACGGAGCCATGACGGGCGGCATCGGCCTGGCACAGAGCATCCGCGACTCGAAGCCCGTGAAATACGACCTGCGAGGCTTCATCACCCACGAGACACGAATGCGTGGCATAAAACTCATGGGCGTCAGAGTCTATACGATGGAGGACGACATCGCCCGCATCGTGCGGCAAGAGGGCATACGCGCCGTCCTCGTCAGCCCGCTCCGCAACGCCGAGTTCCGCCGCAACCAGCGCATACAGGACATCCTGATGGAGGCCGGCTGTAAAATCTATATGGTGCACGAGGCCAAGGAGGCCGTCTTCAAGGGCGGAACCCTGACGGACGAGGACTTCGGCAGCATGCAGCTCCGCGAGGTGAGCGTCGAAGACCTCCTGCCGCGCCAGGAGATAAACGTCGACCTGAAGGCCGTGGAGCGGTTGCTCAGGGGGCAGCGGGTCTTGATTACAGGCTCTGCCGGCTCCATCGGCAAGGAAATCGTGCGGCAGGTGGCCTCCTTCAAGCCCGCCCACCTCATTCTGATTGACCAGGCCGAGACGCCCCAGCACGACGTGCGACTGATGATGGCCAAGGACTTCCCCGACGTCAGCAACGAAGTCATCGTCACCAGCATCGACCGCCGGACGCGCATGGAGCACATCTTCCAGACCTATCGCCCCGACTACGTCTTCCACGCCGCAGCCTACAAGCACGTGCCCATGATGGAGGACAACCCCAGCGAGGCCGTGCTGAACAACATCCAGGGCACCAAGATTCTGGCCGACCTGAGCGTCGAATACGGCGTCAAGAAGTTTGTGATGATTTCCACCGACAAGGCCGTCAACCCCACCAACGTCATGGGCTGCTCGAAGCGCATCTGCGAAATCTACGTGCAGAGCCTCGACCGCAAGCTCAAGCTCGAAGCCATGCAGCGTCGCGGCGCCGCGGCCGACTACACCCAGTTCGTCACCACCCGCTTCGGCAACGTGCTGGGCAGCAACGGCTCCGTAATCCCCCTCTTCCGCGAGCAGATTAAGAACGGCGGCCCCGTGACGGTCACCGACGAGCGCATCGTGCGCTATTTCATGCTCATCCCCGAAGCCTGCAAGCTGGTCCTCGAGGCCGGCACGATGGGCAACGGCGGCGAGATTTTCGTCTTCGACATGGGCGAGCCGGTCAAGATTGCCGACCTGGCCAAGCGGATGATTGCCCTCTCCAACGCCAAGAACATAGAGATTAAGTACACGGGCCTGCGCGAGGGCGAGAAACTCTATGAAGAGGTGCTCAACGAGATGGAGGACACCAAGCCCACCTTCCACGAGAAGATTCGCATAGCCCGCGTGCGCGAATACGACTATCAGGAGATTGCCGACCGGATAGACCATCTGGTGGCCACGGCCAAGACCTACGACAAGATGGAGACCGTCAGGGAGATGAAGCAGATTGTCCCCGAATACAAGAGCAACAACTCGGTCTACGAGGTGCTCGACCAGGCCG